>DASQSQ010000225.1:0-2602 GCA_035642315.1 Mycobacterium sp. | reverse complement strand
CAGCGACCCAGGCGACGTAGCCGTCGGGGCGAACCAGCAGCGCCTCGGCCGGATCCAGTCCGGACGGGGTGGCGCCGACTATGCCGATCCGGTCGGACCATCCCACGCCCTCCTGTTCGTAGGTGTGACCGTCGCTGAAGTCCAGCAACAGGGCACGTCCGCCGTGGAGCAGTTCCGTTGTGCTGGTGCGGGTTCCGGCTGAGGTAATCGGACGATGGTTCGGCATTCGCCGTCCCAACAGGGGATGATGGCCTGGGCCGACGGCATACTGGATGTCCACCCCGCTCATCTCTCCCGCGATGCGTTCGTTGACTACTGGGATGGCGAAGATCTCTGTGAGGTATTGGCGGAGCGACTCGACTTCCGGGCCGCCGACGAGCGGGTCTTGGGCGCGGGTGTTGAACAGGACTCGACTGGCCACGGGGTGGCGTTCGCTGTGATAGCTGTCTAGCAGCGTCGGCGGCGCCCAACCGTGGACGGCCGCGGCGAGTTTCCAGCCGAGATTGACTGCGTCTTGGACGCCGAGATTGAGGCCTTGGCCGCCGTACGGTGAGTGGATGTGGGCGGCGTCGCCGGCCAGAAACGTCTGGCCGCGACGATAATTCGCGGCTTGGCGTGCTGCGTTGCCGAACCTGCTTACCCAGCTCGGCGTGCCCTGTGAGATGTCATACCCGCTGATGAGCCGGACGTTGGCGGCAAGTTCTTCAAAGGACGGCGGCTCCGTGTCGCGTTGTGGTGGAGCGTCATACACGTAGGCCATCACTCGGGTCAGGCCTTCCTCGAGAGGGAAGATGGCGATCTCGCCTACGTCAAAGCGCTGGAAACCTCTAGGCAGATTCTCGGGCAGATCGGCCACATCGCCGACCAGCGCCTCGTGGGTGGCGACGGTACCGGGAAATTCGACACCGAGGAGCGTACGGATTGTGCTGTGGCCCCCGTCGGCGCCAACAAGGTAGCGCCCGGCAATGGTGTACCCGCCGTCGGGCCCGGTTACATTGACCTCGATTCCTCCGGGTCGGTCGACGATGCCGGTCACGGCATGTCCGCGCCGAATTTGAGCTCCAAGTTCACCGGCCCATTGGGCCAATACGTTCTCGGTGCGCCATTGCTCAATGAGCATCACGCCGGGGTAATCGCCGTCGAGCACGGAGAAGTCCAGAGAGAGCTCGGCGAAGTGTCCTCGGGTGATGACCGTTCCGTTGAGGCGGTTAGCAATTCCGCGCTGAGCGAGCGCCTCGACGGTGCGAGCGTGCATGGCCAGTGCGCGAGATTGTTTGCCACGGTTACTGTCTCGTTCGAGAACGACGACGTCAACACCGGCCAGGCGCAACTCACCTGCAAGCATGAGTCCCGTTGGTCCGGCGCCGGCCACGATCACCTGGGCGGGATAGTCGTCATAAATCATTTGGTATCTCCGATCGATCCCGCCCGTCGCCTCCATGGCCTGGCTGTATCTGACCCTTCGAGAGCATCTGTGAGGGAGGGGCGTTGTGGTGGTAGGAGTTTCAGACTTGGGCTAGACCGCCGTCGACTGGCAGATCGATACCAGTTATGTGACGGGAATCGTCGCTGGCCAAAAACAGCGCCGCCGCCGCGATGTCAGTCGGATCGCCCATCTTGCCCAGGGGGATCAAGGCGGCGATCTGCTGCTGGAACTCCGGCGGTGTGCCCGCCATCATGGCGGTGTCAGTGGGTCCGGGACTCAGGACGTTAACACGCACGCCGCGCCCCGCCAGTTCAGCGGTCCAGCTGCGCGCAAACGAACGCAAAGCAGCCTTGGACGCGGCGTAAACACTCTGGCCGGCGGCACCTTTGCCCCATACCGCGGAACCGTTGAGGATGATCGAGGCCCCGTCGGGCAGCAGCGGTAGAAACTTCTGAACGGTGAACAGCACGCCGCGGACGTTGACAGCGAACACCCGGTCGAAAGAATCTTCGGTGACTGCAGCAAGAGGTTCTTCGACGCTACCGATACCGGCACTGGCGAATAGAACATCGACGCGACCGTGTCCCGCCCGCACCGCTTCGACCAGCATGTCCAGGTCACGGGTGTCACCGGCGTCTCCGTGGACACCCGTGACACGGCCACCGACCTCGGCGACCGCCTCGTCGAGTCGGCCTTTGCGTCGACCGGTGATGTAGACGTGAGCGCCATTTGCCGCGAACAACTTGGCCGTGGCTAGTGCCATGCCGTCGGTGGCGCCGGTGATGACCGCCACCTTGCCGTCGAGCTTCGTCATGAGTCAGTCTTCCTATTAGTTGGCGTGTTTTGGGGTGCGGGTTGCGGTCAGCGTCATATCAGGATGTTCGACGCCCGCGAGCTGGCCGCCGTCCACAGCCAGCACGACCAGGCAAGTCGGTCATGCCGCCGCGGTCGCAGCAGGGGAATAATCGGTGTAGCCCTGGGCTCCGCCTTGGTAGTAGGTCGTGGGATCGCTATCGGCGAGCGGGAGGCGCTGGCTGAAGCGTTCCACCAGGTCGGGGTTGCCGATGTAGAGCTTGCCGAAGGCCACCAAGTCGGTCAGGCCGCTGTCGATGGCACCGTTGGCGCTGTCCAGGCCAAATCCACCCCCGATGATCAGGGTGCCGTTGAAGCGTTCTC
>DASQSQ010000224.1:0-4502 GCA_035642315.1 Mycobacterium sp. | reverse complement strand
CACCGATCCGATGCACTGGGAAACCATGCGGCGGTTGAGTTCATCTGCCCCGGCCAACTGCACCGCCGTCGAGTATTGGACGCACTCACCGACCGCGACCGGTTGAATGTTGAAGACCTGGATCTCCGCGATGAACAGGTTCGGGAAAACCATCACATGCGGGCCGCCCTCGATCAGAATTCGCTCGGCTTCTGCGCCGTACTTGGTCCGCATCGCCGCCGCGTAGTCGGGCACCCGGGACTCGGTGGTGCCGAACCAACGCATCGGTTCGGCGAACTTGCGGAACTCCGGACGCAGGTCGTTCTCGCTGTGCCCATTACCCAGGTCGCGGGTTACCGCTGTGGACGCATCGCTGTAGAGCTGACCAATCGCGCTGTCGGTCACTCCGAAGATCGAGCCGTGTACGAATTGCGGGTGGTATCCGTCGGTTTCGTTCTCGGCCAACAGCTTCCAGTTCGCTTGCGTCCGGTGCTGAAGCCATCCGGCGGTGAGTTCGACGCGGCCACCGGGGGACAACCGCACCAATCGTTCGATCTCGCCGGCTGCGGCGCCGAGGTGCTCCGGTAGCGAGGGACCGTCGGCAGCGAAGCTGCCGAACACGAAGCCGTGGTAAGAGTCGACCCGTGGCACCCGGCCCAGGGCGAGGTCTAACTTGCGCTGTCCGTAGCCCTTGAAGAACGGGAAACCGACCAGTTCGCCGTCATTGCGATACGTCCACCCGTGATACGGGCAGCGAAATGCCGACGCGTTGCCCTTGGCGTCGTTGCATACCTGGTTGCCCCGGTGTGCGCAGCGGTTCAGCAGTAGATGCAGCACGCCGTCGGAGCCGCGACTCATGATGACGTCCTGCAGCCCGAGGCGTTTTCGCACGTAGTCGCCGGGCTGGGCCACCTCGGTCTCGTGGCCGACGAAAACCCAGCTGCGATACCAGATCTTGTGTAGTTCCTCGGCGAAGATCGCGGGGTCGGTGTACAGCGACCCGTGCACCTTGTCATGTTTGATCAGCCGGTCGTAGCGGCTGCCGGCGCCGGTGACTTGCTCGGTCAAGGAGGTCATGGCTGTCCGCTTCGCCTGTCGCCGAAGATCGGCCGTCGCTTCTCCTTGAATGCGGCGACTCCCTCGGCGAAGTCATCGGTGTCGAAAAGCTCTGACTGACAGACGGCTTCGCGCTCGAGCAACTCGATCGGATCAATGGTGCCGGGATTGGCCAGCATTGCCTTGATCACTCCGTAGGCGCGCTGCGGCCCCGCGGCCAGGCGTCGGGCGTCGCGGCGCGCCGATTCCAACGCCTCGCCGGGCTCCACGACGGAGTCGATCAGGCCCAGCTGCAAAGCCTCCGTCGCGGAGATCGGCGCCGGCAGCAGCAGCATCTGCCGCGTCCGGGCCGGGCCGATGCGCGCCGGTAACGACACGAAGGCGCCCATGTCCCCGGCCAGGCCGATATTGGTGAAGGTGGTCGCGAACGTCGCATCACGCGCCGCCACCACCCGGTCGCACGCGGCCGCCAACGCCGTGCCCGCGCCGTATGCGGACCCTTCAACGGCCGCGAGCACCGGTTTGGGGGTGTTCCAGATCGCGCGAATAACGCGCTCCGCCATGTGTATCCGGTCCAGAGCGCGTTCTGCGGGCATGCGCTGCATGGTGGAGATGTCGCCACCGGAAGAGAACATCGGGCCAGCTCCGGTCACGATGATCACCCGGATGGCCGGATTAGCATCGGCGGATTCGATCGCCTCGGCTAGGGCGATGCGCAATGGAATGTCGATCGCGTTGCGCTTCTCGGGCCGATTGAGGGTGACGGTGCGCACCGCCGCGTCGTCGTCGATGAGCACCGGGCCGGCGGTTGTGGTGCTCATTGGCCGTTGAACTTCGGTGCGCGGCGCTCGATAACCGCACGCAGTCCTTCGAGCGCATCGTGGGTGCCGGACAATTCGGAGACGGTGCGCGACTCCTCGGCCAGCCGCTGCTCGACCGAGGCGCCCACCCCGTTCCACACCAGGCGTTTGGTGGCCGAGACGGCCAGCGTCGGTGAACTCGCCAATGTGGTGGCGATTTCTGTTGCGCGGGTGGATAGTTCGTCGTCGGGCACCGTTTCTGTGATCAAGCCGATTTCGCACGCTTCGCCGGCTGACAAGGTGGGATTGAGCAGCAGCACGCGCAGTGCCTGACGCAAACCGACGAGCTGGGTCAGCGTCACCGACGATCCGCCGTCGGGGGCCATCCCCACCCGTACCGCACCGGAGAAGAACTTCGCCGACTCGGCGGCGACGACGATGTCGGATGCGCAGACCAGACCGAGTCCGCCCCCGCCTGCGGCGAAACCCTGCACCGCCGTCACCACCGGCACGCGCAGCTGGATCAACGCCGCGGTCGCCAACTGCAGCCAGGCCGTCGCCTCGCGCAGATACTGCGGCAGGTCGCTGCCCTTGGACTCGAAGGTGTGGATGTCGCCGCCGGCACAGAAGTTCCGTCCCTCGCCGGTGAGCAGTACCACTCGCACCGCGTTATCGGCGTGGCACCGCAGGATGGCATCGTGCAACGCTTTCAGCAGCTCAACATTAAGCCCGTTGGAAGCCTCCGGCCGGTTCAGACGCAGCCGCGCGATGCCGTCGGAACCCACATCGAGAGTCACGGGCGCCGCGTCGACGGTGGTCATGAGGTTCCTATCCGGCTGAAGTCGTCGACTCCGTGCCTGGTGATGTGCGCGACAACCGCGGTGATCTCGTCATCGAGGCCTTGCGCAGGCGGCCGCGGGCGAGCGCCGCCGACCAACTTCTTGATGGCGACCAGCGCGCTGCGGTCACGGCCGGCCAAGTCCGACACGAACCGGTCGACCCCCTCGTTGAAGTCTTGTGCCGCAAAACTGCGATAGGCCAGGCCAAGACGCACAGCCTCAGGCCCGCTCAGACGGTCGCCGCTGAGCAGCAGACCCAGCGCGATCTGGTGCCCAACCAGCCGCGGCAGCCGCTGAGTGCTCCCGCCGCCGGGGATCATGCCGAAGTTGATGTGGTTGTCGGCGATCTTGGCGTCGTCGCTGACGAGCACGATATCGGCGGCCTGCATCAGCTCGAAGCCGCCGGCCATCGCGACGCCCTCAACGGCGGCAACGACCGGGACCTCGATCATCGCGATGACATCGCATGCTCGGCGGAACGCGTCGAACAGCGTCCGCAGTGCTTGCGGGCCGGCGGACCTGAGGTCCTCGACCTCGGCGACATCGCCTCCCGCGCAAAAGTTTTTGCCCGCGCCCCGAATGACGACGACGTTCACCGCCGCCTCGCCGGACAGCGCGTTCAACGCATGCTCGAGGCCGCGGGCCAATTCGGTTGTTATCGCGTTCATGCGCTCGGGGCGGTTCAGCGTGATGCGCCCGACCCCGTCGGTGATCGTGGACTGCACGACACTCACATGAGACCCTATCCGCTCTTACAGAATTTCTAATCTAGGTTAAACTAATCCGTAGATCGTCACAAGCCGTGGCGATCGCAAGCGCGGCCAAGCCGGGCGCAGCGGGTCGCCACCCGACAAACGAAGGGGAGTCGACATGGATCTCGGGTTGGCGGACGCGCGGGTCGTCGTCACCGGAGGCGCCTCCAACATCGGACGCGGGATTGTGCATGCGTTCGCCGCGGAAGGCGCACGCATCGTGATCAACGACATCGATGCGCCGCAGGCTGAAAAGGTCCGTGCCGAAGCTCAGGAGTTGGGTGCTGCCGACGTCAAGGTGGCGATCGCCGATCTGACGAAGCCCGAGGCGGCTGAGACGGCGATCGGTGCCGCCCAGACCGCCTGGGGCGGTCTGGACGTTCTGGTCAACAATGCCGGCTGGAGCGTTCCGGGATTCGTCGCCACCGATACCGACCGAGACAAGTGGCAGCGCACCATCGAGATCAACCTGTTCTCGGCGATTGCCGCGACCCAGGCGGCGATACCCGTCATGAAAGACGTTGGTGGCGGCGCGATCGTGTTCATTGCCAGCGATGCGGCTTTCGGCCAAATCAGGCAGGGCGTCTATGGCGCGTCGAAGGCGGCCATGGTGGCGTTGGCCCGCACCACGGCGCGCGAGCACGGCCGTCACGGCATTAGATCCAACGTCGTGTGCCCGGGCCTGGTGATTCCCGATGGACCCGAAGCGATTGGCGCATCTAGCTTGTGGGCGGTCGGGCAGGATGCGGTCTTCAATCAGAAGCAGATCGACTTCATGCTGAAGGACACGCCTATGCGACGGCTGACCACCGCCGAGGACATCGGTCGCGCAGTGGTCTGGTTCAGCTCGCCGCAGGCGGCGCGCCAAGTCACCGGCCAGCTGATCTCAGTCAGCGGCGGCTACACGATGCCGTGACGGCTACTTCAGTTCGGACGACGACAGCCCCAGCAGACGGCGGGCGACTACCAGCTGCTGGATCTGTTGCGTGCCCTCGAAGATGTCCATGATCTTCGAGTCGCGGGCCCACTTCTCCAGCAGGGTTTCCTCCGAATACCCAATGGTGCCAACCAGTTCG
>DASQSQ010000223.1:0-6595 GCA_035642315.1 Mycobacterium sp. | reverse complement strand
AGGGCCGAACGGATTCAAGAACTCGCTATCCGATATCGGCTACCAGCACGCCGACATCCTGACCTACATCGCCGCCGGCGGCGAGATCGCCGCCGGGGTACTGCTGGTGTTGGGGCTATTCACCCCGCTGGCCGCTGCGGGCGCCCTGGCCTATCTGACCAACAGCCTGCTCGCCGGGATGTCCGCGCAGCACAACGGCAGGTCGTTTCCGTTCTTCCTGCCGAACGGGCACGAATACGAGATCACCCTGATCGTGATGGCCGTCGCCGTCATCCTGGTCGGGCCCGGGCGTTACGGCTTCGACGCAGGTCGGGGCTGGGCCAGGCGGCCGTTTATCGGGTCGTTTGCGGCCCTGCTGGTGGGCATCGGCGCCGGCGTTGCCGTGTGGGTGCTGCTCAACGGCGCCAACCCGGTCGCCTGAGCTGCGCCAACCCGGGATCAGCTGTACGGATTGGGCACTCGGCCGTTGCTGGCCTCGGTCAGCAGCGGCAGGGTTGCGAAGGTAACCGCGGGCAACCGCAGCGTGCCGCCGTTTTTGAGCTGGGCACGCGCCCACGAGCCCTTGGTGAACCGCAGGCCGTCGATGTCTTCCCACCGCACCGTTCGGCTGCCGAGCAGCGTGCGCACGGTGACTCCGTTTGGGTCGGCCTGGGTGCGGAGTCGAATGATCAACGCCGACAAGACCACCGGAATGATCAGCAGCGGCGCGGTCGCCGGCCAGGTGAAGATCGGGATCAGCAGCCCCAGCGCGAAGAAACCCACCGCGAAGTGGGCCATTGGCGAAATCTTGATCACCACCGGCGGCGTCGGGGGTGTATCGGATGGACCGGTAACCACCTGTGCATCATGGCACCAGGCCCGATTGCGCTGTTCTGCCTGCGTCGTCACCGGGCGGGATTTGACGTCTGACCTGTGCAGAGGCTACCGTCAAGCGTTATGCACAGCCGTGAAATGCTCGTAGTAATTGGTAGGCGCGTTGGTGGCTGACTAGCCCACGCCGGGATAGCTTTCGAGCACCAACGCGCAACCCTCGTGCAGCCACTGAGCTGGCGGGGGTTTTTTGTTGCCAACGTTCCCGACATCAACCGTGAGGACTTAAGAGGAACCCGTGAGCGCTCCGACTACGCGACCGGCGCAGCCGTCGCAACCTCTCAACGGCACGCTGGCCAAGGCAAAGACGCCAGCATCGCAACCTAAACACGTTGCGCCGCAACAACTCACCGGCGCACAGTCGGTGATCAGGTCATTGGAAGAGCTGGACGTCGACGTCATCTTCGGAATCCCCGGCGGCGCGGTACTACCGGTCTATGACCCGCTGTTCGACTCGAAGAAGCTGCGCCACGTGCTCGTTCGCCACGAGCAGGGCGCGGGCCACGCTGCCAGCGGCTACGCGCACGCCACCGGCAAAGTCGGTGTCTGCATGGCCACCTCGGGTCCCGGTGCCACCAACCTGGTGACTCCGCTGGCCGACGCGCAAATGGACTCCATACCGGTGGTCGCCATCACCGGGCAGGTCGGGCGTTCACTGATCGGGACCGATGCCTTCCAGGAAGCTGACATCTCGGGCATCACCATGCCGATCACCAAACACAACTTCCTGGTCCGCAACGGCGACGAGATCCCCCGGGTGCTGGCCGAGGCCTTCCACATCGCGGCCACCGGCCGGCCCGGGGCGGTGCTGGTCGATATCCCCAAGGATGTGCTGCAGGGCCAGTGCACGTTCAGCTGGCCGCCGCACCTGGACCTGCCCGGCTACAAGCCGAACACCAAACCGCACAACCGTCAGATCCACGAGGCCGCCAAGCTGATCGCCGCTGCGCGCAAACCCGTGCTCTACGTCGGTGGCGGTGTCATCCGGGGCGAGGCCACCGAGCAGCTGCGCGAATTGGCCGAGCTGACCGGTATCCCGGTGGTGACCACGCTGATGGCGCGGGGCGCGTTTCCCGACAGCCACCGGCAGCACCTGGGCATGCCGGGCATGCACGGGACGGTCGCGGCGGTGGCCGGGCTGCAGCGCAGCGACTTGTTGATCGCGCTGGGCACCCGGTTCGACGACCGGGTGACGGGAAAGCTCGACTCGTTCGCGCCGGAGGCCAAGGTCATCCACGCCGACATCGACCCGGCCGAGATCGGCAAGAACCGCAACGCCGACGTGCCGATCGTCGGCGACGTCAAAGCCGTCATCAAGGACCTGATCGCGGCGCTGCGCCACGACGACGTGCCGGGCAACATCGATCTCACCGGCTGGTGGGAATACCTCGACGGGGTTCGGGCCACCTACCCGTTGAGCTACGGGCCGCAAAGCGACGGCAGCCTGAGTCCGGAGTACGTCATCGAGAAGCTGGGTGAGATCGCCGGCCCGGACGCGGTGTACGTCGCCGGAGTCGGCCAGCACCAGATGTGGGCTGCGCAGTTCATCAGGTACGAAAAGCCACGCACCTGGCTGAATTCCGGCGGGCTGGGCACCATGGGCTTCGCCGTCCCAGCGGCCATGGGCGCCAAGATCGCTCGCCCGGAGGCGGAGGTCTGGGCGATCGACGGCGACGGCTGCTTCCAGATGACCAACCAGGAACTGGCCACCTGCGCAATCGAGGGCGCGCCGATCAAGGTGGCGTTGATCAACAACGGCAACCTGGGCATGGTGCGCCAATGGCAGTCGCTGTTTTACGAGGAGCGGTATTCGCAGACCGACTTGGCGACCCACTCGCACCGCATCCCGGACTTCGTCAAGTTGGCCGAGGCGCTGGGCTGTGTCGGATTACGTTGCGAGCGTGAAGAAGACGTCGTCGACGTGATCAACCAGGCGCGCGCGATCAACGACCGGCCGGTGGTGATCGACTTCGTCGTCGGCGCCGACGCGCAGGTGTGGCCGATGGTCGCCGCCGGAACCAGCAACGACGAGATCCAGGCCGCTCAAGGCATCCGCCCGCTGTTCGACGACGAATCCGAAGGCCACGCGTGATGAGCACATCGACGAAGACGCACACATTGTCGGTGCTGGTCGAAGACAAGCCCGGTGTGCTCGCCCGCGTTGCTGCACTGTTCTCGCGGCGCGGGTTCAACATCGAATCGCTCGCCGTCGGTGCCACCGAACAAAAAGACATGTCCCGGATGACGATCGTCGTCTCGGCCGAGGCGACACCGCTCGAGCAGATCACCAAGCAGCTCAACAAGCTCATCAACGTCATCAAGATCGTGGAGCAGGATGACCACAATTCGGTGGCTCGGGAGTTGGCGCTGATCAAGGTGCGGGCTGATGCCGGCACCCGCAGTCAAGTCATCGAGGCAGTTAACTTGTTCCGCGCCAAGGTGATTGACGTATCGCCGGAGTCGTTGACCATCGAGGCCACCGGCGATCGCGGCAAGTTGGAGGCGTTTCTGCGGGTGCTGGAGCCCTTCGGCGTCCGCGAAATCGTCCAGTCCGGCGTGGTATCGCTGTCCCGCGGGCCACGCGGCATCGGCACAGCCAAATAACTCAACCAATAGAAGGAAATTCACAGTGACACTAGAGATGTTCTACGACGACGATGCGGACCTGTCGATCGTTCAGGGCCGCAAGGTCGGCGTGATCGGCTACGGCAGCCAGGGACACGCGCACTCGCTGAGCCTGCGGGATTCCGGGGTGCAGGTGCGCGTCGGGCTGAAGGAGGGCTCGAAGTCGCGGGCCAAGGTCGAGGAGCAGGGCCTCAAGGTCGACACCCCCGCCGAGGTGGCCAAGTGGGCCGACGTGATCATGCTGCTGGCCCCCGACACCGCCCAGGCGGACATCTTCAAAAACGACATCGAGCCGAACCTGAAGTCCGGTGACGCACTGTTTTTCGGCCACGGCCTCAACATCCACTTCGACTTGATCAAGCCGCCGGGCGACGTCATCGTGGCGATGGTCGCCCCGAAGGGGCCCGGGCACTTGGTTCGTCGCCAGTTCGTCGACGGAAAGGGCGTGCCTTGTCTGATTGCCGTCGACCAAGACCCGACCGGTAACGGCGAGGCGCTGGCGCTGTCCTACGCCAAAGGCATCGGCGGCACCCGCGCCGGCGTCATCAAGACGACCTTCAAAGACGAGACCGAAACCGACCTGTTCGGCGAGCAGGCCGTATTGTGCGGTGGCACAGAGGAACTGGTGAAGACCGGCTTCGACGTGATGGTTGAGGCGGGCTACCCGCCGGAGATGGCGTACTTCGAGGTGCTGCACGAGCTCAAGCTCATCGTCGACCTGATGTACGAGGGCGGCATCGCCCGGATGAACTACTCGGTGTCCGACACCGCCGAGTTCGGTGGATACCTGTCGGGTCCCCGGGTCATCGACGCCGACACCAAGGAGCGGATGCGCGGGATCCTGCGCGACATCCAAGACGGCAGCTTCACCAAGAAGCTCGTCGCCAACGTCGAGGGCGGCAACAAGCAGCTCGAGCAGCTGCGCAAGGAAAACGCCGAACATCCCATCGAGGTCGTTGGCAAGCGGCTGCGCGACCTGATGAGCTGGGTCGACCGCCCGATCACCGAAACCGCTTAGCTCCTTGCGGCGAGTGATCTACGCGACGATTGGTGCGTCTCGGTCACCACGCGATCGGCGCCTGTTGCCACGGTGGGGCAACGTGGCTCAGCCCTTTGTTCACCAGTTCTTGGACGGCTGACTCCAGCGGAATAGCCCGCTCGGCCGCGTAGTCGTAGACCTCGGCCAGCCGGGGCCAGCGCAAGACGTCAAGGGTGATCTGACCTTGGTGTGACATGCCTGGTTGTGTAGTCATACCTCTAGAAACCTCTTTTGCATTCGTCGTGTAACTCCGCTACCCATTCATCGACCGATCCTGCTGCCAGGCTGGCCAGGCCGGCGCCGAGCGCGTACATCGTCAGCTCGCACAGACCGAACATCATGTCTTTGTCTTCTACTTCGCGGGTCTCGACTACCTCGTGGGCGACCGTGTCGATCAGGTCTCGGACTCGGTCGTACGCGCAGACTGCACGATATCCGTCATTTTGTCAATAATATTGACTTTATGCAGCTCAGGCCTTTACTCTGCGTGCATGGACACCAACGCACCAGTCGAGCCGGCCGAGCTAGCGCGTCGTTTCCGGATGATCATGGGCGACCTGCGATGGTCGCGTAAGCGGTTGTCCGAGGTGACCGGCATAAGCCGACCAAGCCTTTCCAACAAGCTCAACGGCGACGTAGAGTTCACGTACGCCGAGCTCTTGGCTGTGATCGACGCGCTCGGAGTAGCCTGGGAGGAGCTACTCGCCAACCCTTTTCACGGAGGGCCAGCCTCTTTCACCCCCCCACCTCGCTTAAAAGACCTCCGCTCTAGGCGTGACAGACGGTTGTGAATTTCGTAGCCTCGGGCGCGTTGCTCGCAGGGCTGGTGTCCCTGTGGGTGACCCGGCGGGCGTGGTACATCCCGTGGGAGCGGCCCGCGACGATCAACGTCGCACTTCAAACCTTTGACGTGCTGATCGTGATGCCGCAGTGGAACTACTGGATCAGCGCGAAGCTCCATGCGCTCACCGGGGTGTGGAACTGCGAGGAACTGATCGGCCATATCGCCTACATGATCGGGATGTTCTCGGTGCTGTACCTGGTGGCCAGCCGACTTGACATGACACCAGCCGAATGGCGCTCGTTCATCCACTACCGGATCCTGCTGCCGATATCGCTGGCCATACCTTTGATGGTTGCGCTGTTCGTGCAAGGCCCGGGTAAGGCGTACGTCGCGGACACGATAGCGACGGACACCACGAAATGGTTGCACGCCTATTGGCTCACGATGGTGGCGTTCGTCGTGTACATCCTGGTCCAGGTCTTCAACGCTTTGCGGGTGCTACGAAGAGACCCGCGGTCACGCAAAGCCGCTTCCGCGTACTTGTGGGCTATCAGCGTTAGCGTTGCGTGCTGCCTGGCGTTCATGCTGGAGCTAGAGAAATTGCAATGGGTGTTGGTCCGCGGCGAGGTCATCGCTTACGCGATAGCGGCCGGCTACGCCTGGCGCTCTAAGCAACCTGTGGACGTGCCAGACGACTACTTGCTACCGGGCTAGTCGAGCCGAGAACGGATGTGTGCCGTCAATCGCGCCACCCCAGCTCGCCAAGTTCGTGAGCCTGGGACGCGGCCCAGATGGCCTCGTCGCCAAAACTGGGCAGGATCATGCCGCCTTCCATCCTGGAGGAGGCATCGACCTCGTCAAGAGACACCGTTGATCCGACGCTTGTCCTGTCCGGTGATGGACGACCAAGAATCGGATAGCCGAGTCAGGAGTTCGCTTCGCACCGTGTCGTCGAATCCAGCAGGGATGGTCGCGGTTATCGACTACACCGTGTCGGGCCGTCCGCCGGTGAAATACGCGGTCGGCTCGTATTCGATGAACACGACATTGACGAATATTCGTGATCGCTTCGGCCACCGCGGCCCGGGTCTCGGCGTCGACGGATCCGGCCGGGACGAGGCATTAGACGAGGCATTGATAGAGCGGCATGGGTTTCCTTCGAACTTGGTGCTGGATCGATAGTTACGACGTGAGGCGGTTGGCGACCGACACCACCCGGCGGGCCAAGTGGTCCAGCGCGTTGTCGATGGACTCGTCGAACTTGTCGATGTTGTCGT
>DASQSQ010000222.1:0-4420 GCA_035642315.1 Mycobacterium sp. | reverse complement strand
TCGGCCGTCGCGGCCCGTTCGAGCACACCCAAGTCCAGGCTCTCGTTGATGCTGTGCGCTTGCGTCGCCGGGTCTTCCACGCCGGTGACCAGGATCGCCGCCTTCGGGTACGCGGCGGCGAACTCGGCGATGAACGGAATCGACCCGCCCATCCCCATCTCGACCGGCTCGGTGCCCCAGGCTTGCCGGAACGCCGCGCGGGCGGCGTCGTAGACCGGTCCGGTGGCGTCGATGGCGTACGGCTGACCGAGATCGCCGGGAGTCACCGTCACATGTGCACCCCAGGGAGCGTGCTGTTCCAGATGGGTGCGCAGCGCATCCAGGTGTGCGGCCGCGTCGCCGCCCGGAGCTACCCGCATGCTGACCTTGGCGCGAGCGCGCGGGATGAGCGTGTTCGACGATGCGGCAATGGATGTGGTGTCGATGCCGATCACGGTGATCGCAGGCTTAGCCCATAATCGCTGCGGCACCGAACCGGACCCGATTTCGCTCACTCCGTCGAGCAAGCCAGATTCCGCACGCACCCGCTCGGGTGGGTAATCCACTGCGGCGGCGGTACTTTCATGCAGGCCGGCCACCGCGACGTTCCCGTCGTCATCGTGCAGGCTGGCCAGCAGGCGCACCAGTACCGACAGCGCATCCGGAACCACGCCACCCCACAGGCCGGAATGCAAGCCGTGGTCGAGCGTGGCGACTTCGACCACGCAGTCGGCCAGCCCGCGCAGCGAGACCGTCAGCGCAGGGACGTCGGTGCTCCAGTTGTCCGAATCGGCGATGACGATCACGTCGGCGGCCAACACGTCGCGATGGGCAGCCAGCAGACGGCCAAGCGACGGTGAACCGGACTCCTCCTCCCCTTCGACGAATACCGTCACCCCTACCGGAGGTTGGCCACCGTGCGCCCGAAACGCCGCCAAATGCGTTGCGATACCGGCCTTGTCGTCGGCGCTGCCGCGCCCGTAGAGGCGGCCGTGGCGTTCGGTCGGCTCGAAAGGCGGCGAGAACCACTGCGCCGGATCGCCTTCGGGCTGCACGTCGTGGTGCGCGTACAGCAGCACCGTGGGCGCTCCCGGCGGCGCGGGATGCCGGGCGATGACGGCGGGTGCGCCGCCCTCGCTGACGATCTGCACATCGTCGAAACCGGCCTGCGCCAGCAGATCCGCCGTGGCTTGGGCGCTGCGCTGCACCTGAGCACGGCGGGCCGGGTCGGCCCCGACCGATTCGATGCGGACCAGGGCCTCGAGATCACGGCGCACCGACGGCAGCAGCTCGCGGACGCGTTCGACCAGATCGCTCACGAATTCGAGGTTAGTCGGTCTCCAGGATGGCGACGGCGGCCGCGGTATCGCCTTCGTGGGTCAGCGACACATGGATCGTGACGTCGGCAAGATGTTTGGCGATGGCCCCGGTCAACCGCACCCGCGGCCGTCCCCACATGTCGGTGACCACCTCGATGTCGCGGTGGATGTCCTCGCGAAGCACCGGCCGCTGGGAGAAGCGCGACCCAGACCAGGCCTTGATCACCGCCTCCTTGGCCGCCCAGCGTGCCGCCAGGTGCCGTGCCGCCGACGAACTCTTGTCGGAGGCGTCGCGGCGCTCACCGGGCGTGAAGGTTTCGGCGAACACGGTTCCGGGCTGGTCGACCTGCTCGGCGAAATCAGCAATGGAGACAACGTCGATCCCCACTCCGACAATGCTCATGGGTTGCGAACCTATCCGACGGTCACCGGAAGTGGTTACGCACGGTAGAGATCCCCGTCGCCCAATCGCGCCCCCGGGTCGAGCAACATCGCCGCTTCCTGCCGCTTCTCGGGCAGCTCGTGGTCGAAGCGACGGTCGGCGGGCCGCTCGTACATCGGCCGGCCGCCGGCTATCGCCGAGGCCAGGCGGCGCTGACCGGCGAGCAGCCGAGCGTCGGACCGTTGCCGGTAGTCGGCACGCTGGTCGGCGTCCAGTGCGGCCAGGAAGGCCTGCGGGTGCACCAGCGCGACCAGGCCGGACACGTGGCCGAACCCGAGGCTGGTGACCAGCCCGGCCTTCAGCGGGATCTTGCCGCCCAGCCGCAGCGTGTCGCGTATCCAGACGAAGTGCGCCGAGCCTGCCAGTTCGTCGTCGACGCAATCCAGGCTGCGGTTGGGCGGGAGCACCCCGTCGCGCAGGATCTGGCACAGGCCCATCATCTGGAAGACCGCCGCGCCGCCCTTGGCGTGCCCGGTCAGGCTCTTCTGCGACACGATGAACAGCGGCGCGCCGGGCGAGCGGCCGAGCGAGTCGGCCAGCCGCTCATGCAATTCGGTCTCGTTGGGGTCGTTGGCCAGGGTCGAGGTGTCGTGTTTGGAGATCACCGCGACGTCGTCGGCCGCGACGCCCAGATTGGCCAGCGATCGGGCCAACTGAGAATCCTTGCCGCCACGTCCGGCGCCCAGTGCGCCGAGGCCCGGGGCCGGGATCGAGGTATGCACGCCGTCGGCGAACGACTGGGCGAAGCCCACCACCGCGAGCACCGGCAGACCCATCTTGAGTGCGAGGTCGCCGCGGGCCAGCAGGATGGTGCCGCCGCCCTGCGCTTCCAGGAAGCCCAGCCGGCGCCGGTCATTGGGCCGGGAGAACTTCGAGTCCGCGATGCCCCGGCCGCGCATCATGCTGGTATCGGCGGTGGCGGCCATATCACCGAAGCCCATGATGGCCTCCAGCGTCAGGTCGTCGAAGCCGCCGGTAACCACCAGTTCGGCCTTGCCGAGGCGGATCTTGTCGAGGCCCTCCTCGACCGACACTGCCGCGGTGGCGCACGCGCCGACCGGGTGGATCATGGCGCCGTAGCTGCCGATGTAGGACTGAACCACATGTGCGGCAACGACGTTCGGTAGCACTTCCTGCAAGATGTCGTTTGGCTTGCTCCGGCCGAGCAGGTTGCCGTGATACATCGTCTGCATCGACGTCATGCCGCCCATGCCGGTGCCCTGGGTGCTGGCCACCAGGCCCGGGTGCACCCATCGCATCAGCTCGGTCGGCGTGAAGCCCGACGACAGAAATGCGTCGACGGTCGCGACGATGTTCCACAGCGCCACCCGGTCGATGGAGGTGGCCATGTCCTGGCTGATGCCGTACACGGTCGGGTCGAACCCGGTGGGGATCTGCGCGCCGACGGTCCGCGACAATTTCGTCTTGCGCGGCACGCGAACCTCGGTGCCAGCCTTGCGGGTAACCTGCCAGTCGCTGGAATCGGGGACCGGTCGCACCACCGTGTGCTCGGGGTCGAACTGGGCGAACCCGCGGGCGTCGGCCTCCGAGGAGACGACGAACGTGAAGTCCTTGTCCAGGAACACGCTTACCAGCAGCGGCGACGCGTGGTCGGGGTCGATCGCACCGTCGTCGACGAACTCACGAATGCCGACGCGTTCGATCACAGCATCGTGGTAGCGCTCGACCAGCTCGGCCTCGTCGACCAAGTCGCCGGATTCGGTGTCATACCAACCGGGTTGGGGGTCGTCCTCCCACTTGATCAGCCCGGTGGTCCAGGCCAGCTCGAGCACACCGGCGGCTGACAGTTCGTTGTCGACCTCCATCTCGAAGCGGGTGCGCGACGAACCGTACGGGCCGAGTTCGGCGCCGCCGACGATGACCACCAGATCGGCGGGGTCGACGTCGAGGTCGTCCCACTCCGGCGGCGGTGCCGGGGTGAAACCGCGGGGCGGTGACGGCAACGCCGCGATGGTTCCTTCGTCGGCGGTGTCGTCGTCGGTGCCGGCCTCCGCGCTCATTTCCTCGCGCGCTTTGGCGGCCAGTTCGGCCATGTCCAGCTCGACATCGCCGAGCCCGCCGGTCAGGTCGACCTTGAGCGGCGCGCTGGCGGCGGCAGCCTTGGACTCGATGTCACAGAGCGCCAGCAACATGCCCGCCATCTGGTCGGTGGAATACGTTGTCACACCGGCTTTTTCGACGGCGCTGACGATCGCGTCGTTGTGTCCCATCAGCCCGGTGCCGCGGGTCCAGCCGATCAGCGCGTGCGCCAGGCTGACTCGCTGCGCCCACGACGACTCGGCTTGCCACCGGGTCACCACGGCGTCCAGCGCCGACTTGGCTTCACCGTAGGCGCCGTCGCCGCCGAACATGCCGCGGTTGGGCGAGCCGGGAAGCACGACGTGCAGGCGCGAGGCGATGTCGCGCTCGGCGCCGATTCGCGACAGTCCGCCGATGAGCCGCTGCACCGCCCACAGCAGCACCTTCATTTCCAGCTCCGAACGCGAACCGGCCTCGGTCAGGTCACCCGCGACACGAGGCGCCGCGAACGGGAACAGCAGCGTCGGCGTCTGCGCATCTTTGATGTGAATCGACTGCGGGCCAAGGCTTTCGCTCTGCTCGGTACCGACCCATGCGGTCAGCGCGTCGATGTCGGAGTAGGACGCCATGTTGGCCGCCA
>DASQSQ010000221.1:0-3506 GCA_035642315.1 Mycobacterium sp. | reverse complement strand
CAAGCGCTGCACGGTATGGCGACTGTCGCCAATATTGGCGCCGGGACCGGTTCCTACGAACCGTCGAACACTGTCATCGCGGTAGAGCCCAGCCACGTCATGATCACGCAACGCCGGCTCGACGCCGCTCCCGCGGTCCGGGCCGTTGCCGAACAGCTGCCCGTCGGCACCGATGCGGTCGATGCCTCGATCGCGCTGCTGACCCTGCATCACTGGTCGGACGTTGAAGCCGGAGTCGCCGAGATGACCCGCGTCGCCCGGCGCCGTGTCGTGATCCTCACCTGGGATGCGCTGACACCGAAATCGCTACTGGACAGGGGATTAGAGCGGCTGGAGGCTGACCTTGCCAGTGGCGCCTGGGCGCGTCGGCACTCCGATCTTCTCGACATGCCGCAGCTTGATCTCGGATATCGGTTGCTCGTCGCGGATCTCGAGCTTAGGCCTGAATCGCCGCAGTCACCGCGTCGGTGAGCCGGACCAGATCCGCGGGCGCGACCGCGACGTCCCATCCGCGCCGGCCCGCACTGCAGTACACCCGATCCCACGCCAGTGCGCCGGAGTCGACGACGGTCGGTAGCGGCGCCCGCTGTCCGAACGGTGAAACAGCGCCGAGCACATAGCCGGTGGCCCGCTCGGCGGCAGCCGGTTCGGCCATCGCGGCTTTGGCCACGGCCAGCGCAGCGGCGGCCGCCTTCAGTGACAACTTCGACGACGCCGGCAGTATCGCGACGGCGAACCCGTTGGGCACCGCAATGACCAGCGTCTTCAAGATCTGCTCTGCCGCGATGTCGCCGGCCTTCGTCAGCGCGTGGACCGCTTCGACGCCGAAGGAGCGCACTCGCGAATCGTGCTCGAACTTCACCACCTCGTGCGGCACGCCGGCGGCGGCCAGCGCCGCGAGAGCCGGCGTCGCGGCGGCCACGAGGCTAGGCCTGCTTGTACCCCGGCGGGTTGACGCCATCCACCCAGAAGTCGACGCCGAGCTTCCCGCCCGGCACGCAGTCATACACCGACAAGTCGGCGACGCCGGACTCCACCAGCACGTCTTCGCACAGCAGCGTGTTGCCGGTGTATTCGCGGGACGGCTTGTTGAGGATGACGTAGGCGGCGTCGGAGTACACCTCCGGCTTGCGCGCGCGGGCCATCGCCTCCTCGCCGCCGAGCAGGTTCTGCACCGCGGCGGTCGCCACCAGCGTGCGCGGCCACAGCGTGTTCGACGCGATGCCCTCGTCGCGCAGCTCCTCGGCCATGCCCAGCGCGCACAACGTCATCCCGAACTTGGCCATCATGTACGCCGTCGGCTTCAACCACTCTTTTCCGAGCAGAACCGGCGGAGACAACGTCAGAATATGCGGGTTCTCCCGGCCCTTCAGATGCGGGATACACGCTTGAGACACCGCATAGGTGCCGCGCACCTGGATGCCGTTCATCAGGTCGAATCGCTTCATCGGCACCTCGGCGATGGATCCCAGGTTGATCGCCGACGCGTTGTTCACGCAGATGTCGATGCCGCCGAACTGCTCGACCGTCTTGGCGACCGCGGCCTCGACCGAATCCGGGTCGCGGACGTCCCCGACGATCGGCAGCGCCTGACCGCCCGCCTCTTCGAGCTCTTTCGCGGCGGTGAACACCGTGCCCGGCAGTTTCGGATGCGGCTCGGCGGTCTTGGCGATCAGCGCGATGTTGGCGCCGTCCTGGGCGGCCCGCTTGGCGATGGCCAGGCCGATTCCGCGGCTGGCACCCGAGATGAACATGGTCTTGGCTTTCAGGGACATGAGCGTCACAGTAACGCTGCTCACATTCGGCCTGAATCGGCGGCCTGGATTGTGTCGGCGCCGCCGGCGGAAATGCACCGGAAATAGCGCGGCGATTCTTGCTGTTGAGTGATGCGAAGCAGACACCGTCGGTCGCAGCCTTTAGATTGGGGAAAGGGGGAGTCGGGTGTCAACGGCGACGAGCCTTATCGGCAAAGAGCAGTTGGCCGGGTGCCAGCATGGTCCGGTGTTGATGGACCTGTTCACTGGCGTCGCGACAGAAGGGACTGCGCTCAATATGGCCGACATCGATAGCGCGACCGAGCGGCGCAGCCGCTCGGTCGAGACCGACGCGGAGCTCACCGCGCGATTCGAGCGCGACGCGATTCCGCTGTTGGATCAGCTATACGGCGGCGCGCTGCGGATGACCCGCAACCCCGCCGATGCCGAGGACTTGCTGCAGGAAACCATGGTCAAGGCCTACGCAGGGTTTCGCTCGTTCAAAGAGGGCACCAACCTCAAGGCGTGGCTCTACCGCATCCTGACCAACACGTACATCAACAGTTACCGCAAGAAGCAGCGCCAACCCGCGCAATATCCGACGGAAGAGATCACCGACTGGCAGTTGGCGGCCACCGCTGAACACTCCTCGACTGGGCTGAGGTCTGCCGAGGTCGAGGCGCTCGACGCCTTGCCGGACACCGAAATCAAAGAGGCGCTGCAGGCGTTGCCCGAAGAGTTTCGGATGGCGGTCTACTACGCGGACGTCGAGGGTTTCCCGTACAAAGAGATCGCCGAGATCATGGATACGCCGATCGGGACGGTGATGTCGCGACTGCATCGCGGCCGACGCCAACTGCGCGCCTTGCTGACCGATGTGGCCAAGGACCGGGGTTTCATCCGCGGTGACCAGGCACCCGAGGAGGTGTCGTCGTGAGCGAGTTCCCGCCCACGTCGGGCCATGATGAGTCCTCGGCAGAGGCCAGCCCGCACATGAAGGCCGAGTGCGCCGAAGTGATCGCCGAAGTTTGGACGTTGCTCGACGGCGAATGCACTCCCGAGACTCGAGAGAAGCTGCGTAAGCATCTCGAGGAATGCCCGCCGTGTTTCCGGCTATACGGCCTGGAGGAGCAGTTCAAGGCGTTGATCGGTACCAAGTGCCGTGGCGAGAAAGCTCCCGAGGGCCTTCGTCAACGGCTACGGCTCGAGATCAGCCGGACGACGATCATCCGGCGGTAGCAGCCCCAACCAACTATGAGTTGGGGCGCTTACCGTGGTTGGCCTTGCTGTACTTCCGGTCCTTCTTCTTGCGGCCGCGCTTGGCCATGACTGATCCTCCTCGCAGATGTACCTGCAGGTCAGTCTTCCATGCGCCGGGTATTGCGTAGCCCGGGGGCTACGCAATCGACCCGGAGCCGACCGGCACGATCGCGGCAGGCTGCGCCGGCAGCGGCTGCCCGGGCCCCCCTACCCCTGCTGTCTGTCCCGGCAGGCCACCTGGCATCTGACCCGGCAGCGCTGGCGGCTGTCCCGGCAGGCCGCCGGGGAAACCGGACGTCTGGCCGGGCAGGCCGCCGGGGAAACCGGGCGTCTGGCCGGGCAGGCCGCCGGGGAAACCGGGCGTCTGGCCGGGCAGGCCGCCGGGCAGCTGTCCGGGGAGGCCACCGGGCATGCCGGGCACTCCGCCCGGCAGGCCGCCGGGGTAGCCGCCACCGGGCATGCCGGGCACTCCGCCGGGGAGGCCACCGGGCA
>DASQSQ010000220.1:0-2076 GCA_035642315.1 Mycobacterium sp. | reverse complement strand
CTTGGCCGCGGTCACTCCGCCGCCGGCGGCCTCGTAGATGCCGCGCGGCCCGTAGAAGGCAGCGCCTTCGGCCTGCGGGGATGTTGCGGCGTACAGCGCGGGAAGTATCCCCTCGTCGATCTCCTGCCACAGAAACGGTGTCAGGCGCCACGACAGTGTGTAGAGCCGTTCCATCGTCGACGGTTTGTCGCGGCCGCGCGACGGGCCGCTTTTCTGCAGGTTGGTTTTGGTCAAGCCGGGGTGGGCGGCGTTGGAAACGATGCCCCAGCCGGCCTCGTTGCTACGACGGTCCAACTCGCGGGCGAACATCAGCACCGCGAGTTTCGACTGCCCATAGGCCTGCATCGGCGAATAGGACTTCTCGAATTGCAGATCGTCGAAGTGGATGCGTCCGCTTTGACGAGCAGCCAGGCTGCTCAGCGATACGACCCGCGGGTGGTGGGCGGCGCGCAACAACGGCAGCAGGTGTGCGGTCAGTGCGAAGTGCCCGAGATGGTTGCTGCCGAACTGCAATTCGAATCCGTCGGTGGTGGTGTCTCGGTGAGGCGGAGTCATCACACCCGCGTTGTTGATCAGAATGTCGATCGGGCGGCCGTCGGCGTTGAGTTGCTCGCCCAACGCGGCGACGCTGGCCAGCGACGACAGGTCGAGCGGTTTGATGGTCAGCTTCGCGTTGGGAACGGTCACACGGATCTCGTTGATGGCGGCCTCGCCCTTGGCGCGGTTGCGGATCGCCATGATGACCTCGGCGCCGGCCGCGGACAGTCGGCGGGCTAACCCGAATCCCAGGCCGCTATTGGATCCGGTGACGACGGCCAGTCGTCCGGACAGATCGGGCACAGTGGCGACAAGATTGGGGGCCATGAGCATCACTCCTTGTTTCGGCTCGCACCGCTCCGCTCACGGTGTCACACTGCGTCAATGACTAGCAGGCGGCTCGCAAAAATTTCGCTGGCACTCGCGATCGTGCTGATGGTCGGCGGGATCATCGGCTTCGTTGGCACCCTGACGCTCAATGCTTTCGTGCTGGACAAGTTCAACGCCTACGGCGAGGTGCCGATCCCGGGCTCGGGGACCATTCATCTGCCCGCCGGCGAGGCCACTGTCAGCTTTCACACCGTGACCGTCGGCACCGTGTCCGGAGGCGGGCTGCCGGTGCCGCAGCTTGGCGTCGACATTGACCCGCCGCAAGGCGTTGCCCAGCCGAAATTGGCTGAAAACTATGGCGGGACAACGACAGTCAATAATGACGCGCACCGGCGCGTGTGGCTGATGCAGGTGCCCGCCGAGGGCGACTATAAAATCACCACCGAAGGTCAAGTCAATGGATTCATCAGTCCCCAATTGGCGTTCGGTCACGGTGGCACCGCCTCATCCGGCAATCTGGTGTGGATATTCGTCGGTCTCTTCGTTGTTGGCCTGATCGGCACGATCGGGGCGCCGATCTGGCTGGCTCGCACCCGAGTCGCGAATTCGACGGCCTGGCAGCCCACTCCGATCGACCTGGGAGCGCCGGTCGCCGCGCCGGAAGGATCCCTTGCGACCTACGCACCCAACGATGAGGGCGTCAAACTGGAGCAGCTCAAAACGCTGTCGTCGCTGCGGGCTTCCGGCGCGTTGACCGAAGCGGAGTTCGAGGCCGAGAAACGCAGAATCCTCGACGGCCGCTAGTGGCCTCGGGCCACCCATTCGTCGTAGTGAACGATTTCGTCGCCGATGCTGGTGGTGTCACCATGGCCGGTGTAGACGACGGTGTCGCCGGGAAGTTTGCCGAGGCGGCCCGAGATCGACTGCAGGATGGTGGGGAAGTCGGAGAATGAGCGCCCGGTGGCGCCGGGTCCACCGGAGAATAGGGTGTCCCCGCTGAACACCGCACCGAGGTCCGGCGCGTACCAGCAGACCGACCCGGGGGAGTGACCGGGGGTGTGCAGCGCCCGCAGTTCGGTGCCGGCGACGCTCAGTGTGTCCCCGTCGGCGACTGTGCGAAAGTCCTTGTCCGGGTGCGTCATCCGCCAAAGCATGTCATCGCCGGGATGTAAAAGTACTGGCGCGTCAAGTGTCTCGCCGAGTTCGGGT
>DASQSQ010000219.1:0-4718 GCA_035642315.1 Mycobacterium sp. | reverse complement strand
ATCGCGGAAGGCTGGGCACACGGCCCGCAGATCGACAAGGGCGCCAAGTGGGATCCGGCGGAATTGGGTCCGGTCGTCGGTGACCTGCTCGCCAAGTCCCGGCCTCCGGTGCCGGTGTACGGCGCCTAGGTGTGCACGTCGACTGGGAGCAGCTGACCGACAGCGTGCATCGTTGTCGGCTACCGTTTCTCGACGTCACTGTCGGTTTGGTGCAGGGTCGGACGGGGACGCTGCTCATCGACACCGGTACGACGCTCACTGAGGCAACCGCGATCGACGCCGACGTGCAGCAGATCGCCGGACGCGGTGTGACACATGTGGTGTTGACGCACAAGCACTTCGATCATGTGCTGGGTTCCGGACTCTTCACCGAAGCCGACATTTACTGTGCACCACAGGTTTTCGACTACCTGACGACGTCCACCGAGGAGCTCCGTGCCGACGCGCTACGTTATGGTGCCGACGCCGAGGAGATCGACCGCGCGATCGCGGCCCTTCGGCCGCCTCAACACGCAATCGACAACGCTGACGTCGACCTGGGCAACTTTCACGTGACGATCGCTCACCTTGGACGCGGCCACACCGATGCGGATCTCGTCGTAACGGTGCCGGGTACCAACGGCGAGCGGGTGGTGATCTTCACTGGTGATCTGATCGAGGAATCCGGCGACCCGGCGATCGACGCCGATTCGGATGTGGCGGCGTGGCCGGACACGCTAGATCGGCTGCTCACGATCGGCGGCTTCGACGCCGTCTACGTGCCGGGTCACGGCAGTACGGTCGACGCGGAGTTCGTTCGCCGTCAACAGGATTGGCTTAGATCGCGCCACCGAAAGCGGCGGCGATTTGATCGAACACCTCGACCGGGAACTGCGTGAGCGCAGTGTCGACTTGGGTGAGACCGGTCTGAAGCGCAGCATCGATCGTCGCTGAATTGCCACCGAGCAGAGCCTCGTAGATGTCGTAGCCGGCGAACTGCGGCGCCTCGATCAGATTGCGGAAATCGACGAACAACTCCGTCGGCAGTCCGGGATCCTGCGGAACCGCTATGCCGTCGTAGCTGACCAGCGTCCAGTCCCCGGGGCTGCCTTCGACGACGACTTGGCCGGTGTTGGGCAGGAAGCCTCCGTTTTCCTCCACTTCTTGCAGCAGAACGGAGAAGTCGGGGTTGTTGACGTTCATCATCGTCCAGACGGCGATCCCGCCTTCGCTGGAGAACGCGACGTCGTTAACGCTGGTGCCGGCGGCTCCAACGGTATCGTCGTAGATCGATTGAACGGCGCCACCGTAGCTTTCGTCGAACGTCACGCCGTTCACGCTGGGATCGCCGATATCCGGCATCAGCACGTCACCGAACACCCAGGAAAGCGGGCCAAGTAGGTACAGGATGCCCTCGAGGCTGGTCGTCGAGTCGCCCTCGAAACTGCCGGCCGGGATTTCGTCGAGCCCGGCCAGCATGTGGTCGGGCGCCAACGGGTAGATGCCTAGCTCCTGGGCCAACGGAACCGCGGTCTGCTCGGCCCGGAGTTCGTCCGACGTAAAGATCCCGCCGAACGTGGTGTACTCGTTCTGGATCGCGGTCGCGATAGCGGTGGCTTGGCCTTCGCCAGTGGCGTCCAGCGCCGTTCCGGGCGGCACGGTGTCGATGATGCCCTTGGCGTTATCTATCGACTCCCCGTGCCGCACCAAGTCCAGCACGATCGACCCGTCGTCGGCCCAGGCGATCGCCGATCCGATGGACATCAGGCCCGTCGAGAGCAAGCCAACGGTGAGGTAGCGGAGCCGATTTCTCATCTCTTCCCCCTTTGCCAGTGACATGTGCTGCGCAATCTACCGTAGGACGGCCTCTAATTTTAAGAAAATCACAGGTTGACTTGAGCCGGTTCACACACCACCAGCGGGATGACTCGGTCGGTGGCCTCGCGGTACCCGCGGTAGGGCGGGTACATCCGCATTAGCCGTGGCCAGTAGCGCGTCCGCTCTTCGTCAGTGGCGTCGCGAGCCGAAAGTGCAAGGCGCTCAGCGCGGATCTGGACTTGAACCGCCGGGTTCTCCTTGAGGTTGAGATACCAGGTCGGGTTCTCGGCGCGACCGCCGAACGATGCCGGCAAGATCACCCGGTCGCCGTCGCGCAAATACAACGTGGGAGTGGTCCGCGGCTCACCGGACTTACGTCCGGTGGTGGTGAGCAGAGCCGCCGGAAACCACAGCAGCCTGGCGCCGAGCCGGCCGTTCGTACGCCGGTACACCCAGATATGCGCGCGGGCAAAGTATTTGAGCAATATGGCGAGGAATCGCGAGTTGCGGATCCCGTGCTGCTGAGTCATGCCTCAAGCGTAGGCAGGGTATGGGTTTCCGCGACACTTAACCCATTGAGACGACTCGCCGATGAAGTTCGCAGGGGTTTAAGTTTCGGTGCGCTGTGCCGCGTCACGTCACCGTGCGGGGTCGCAGATGACGATCGGGATCGCCCGGTCAATCCACGATTGGTAATCGTTGTACGTCGGATACATCTCGACCAATTGTGGCCAGTACCGGGCACGTTCGTCGTCGGTCGCGTCGCGCGCGGTCAAGTCCAGCACCTCTTTCTTGATCTGGACCGATACCTTCGGATTGGTCTTGAGGTTGAGGTACCACATCGGGTTTTTGTCAGAACCGCTCCGGGAGGCAGCCACGACGACCCGGTCACCGTCACGCAGGAAATACAGCGGACTGACCCGCGGCTGCCCGCTCTTGCGACCGGTGGTGGTCAGTAGCGCAACCGGAATCTTCTGAAATGTGCCGCCGAGGCCCTCGCCTCCGCTACGGCGGTACAGGAACGTGTGGATGCGTCCCATCCACTTGAGGAACAAATCGATGAACGGCGAATTCAGAAACGGGGGTGGTGATTTCGCGGGCATACCAGCGATTCTAGGCTCGCTGGATGAACGGACGCATCTGAGCTCGGATATGGCGGATCGTGCCGTCCGGGATCAGAAACGTCTCGTCGACGTGTGCGCACACCCGCCGCCCGGCGAGCGACGGTTTGGTGATCACATCGAACTGCGCGCGCACTCGGTCGCCATCGACGGTGAATTTTGGCGGTGTGGTCGCCGCGATGATGCGGAATTGCGGTCCGCGATTGAGGCTGCGCCGCAAGTGGCTTCCGGAAAACCCGGTCTTGATGCCCTGCTCGATCCGGACACAGTCTGGCGCGAAGGGGACCGCATCGCCGTGGTGGCTCGCCAGCGCGTCGATATAGGACTGCGCCGCAGCGATGCGGTCGGAGTCGGAGACCGCCACCACTTGATTGCCCGCCTCCTCCTCATCGCGCTCCGCGTCCCCCTTGCCGCTGCGCGGCTGGGGTGCCCCCACTGCATCGTCGCCGGGCCTAGATGCGCTCGATGATGGTGCCGGTCGACAGCGCGCCACCGGCGCACATGGTGATCAGCGCCGTGCTCTGATCCGAGCGCTCCAGCTCGTGCAGTGCGGTGGTGAACAGCCGGCTGCCGGTGCACCCCACCGGATGCCCCAGCGCGATCGCGCCGCCGTTGACGTTGACCCGGGACATATCGGCCTCGTGCACCCGCGCCCAGGACAGCACCACCGATGCGAAGGCCTCGTTGATCTCGACGATGTCGATGTCGCCCATCTTCATGCCGGCCTTCTCGAGCACCTTCGCGGTGGACTGAACCGGACCGTCAAGGTGGTAATAGGGCTCGGCACCGACCAGCGCCTGGCTGACGATGCGCGCCCGCGGGCGCAGGCCCAGTGCCTTCGCCTTGTCCTCGTCCATCCACAGCACCGCGGCCGCGCCATCGGAGATCTGCGACGACGTGCCCGCGGTGTGAATGCCACCTTCGATGACCGGCTTGAGCTGGCTCAAGCCCTCCAGCGTGGTGTCCCGTAGGCCCTGGTCGCGGCTGACCATGTGCCGCTCTTTGGTGGGTTGCTTCTGCTCGTCAAGAACCGGCGCTTCGATCGGTGAGATTTCCCGGTCGAAGCGGCCCTCGTCCCAGGCCCGCTTGGCGTGCTGCTGAGAGGCCAATCCGAAGGCGTCGATGTCCTCGCGAGTGATGCCGCGACGCTTGGCGATGCGCTCGGCGGCGGTGAACTGGTCGGGCAGATCGATGTCCCAGGACTCGGCACGCCAATTGCGGTCCGGACCGGCGTTGGCGCCCAGCCCGACGCGGCTCATCGCCTCGATGCCGCAGGCGATGCCGATGTCGATCGCGCCCACCGCGATCAGTCCCGCGATCAGATGGTTGGCCTGCTGCCCGCTGCCGCACTGGCAGTCGACGGTGGTGGCGCCGACCTGCTCGGGTAGACCTGCGGTCAGCCAGGCCGTGCGGGTGATGTTGTTGGACTGCTCCGCGAACTGTGTCACGCAGCCGCCGATGAGCTGCTCGACGTCGCCGGCGTCGATACCGGCCTTGTCCACAAGCGCCTTTTGCACCGAGCCCAGCAGCTCGGTGGCGTGCAGCCCCGACAACCATCCGGCACGTTTGCCGATTGGGCTGCGGGTGGCTTCAACAATTACCGGGTTACCCATGCGGTCAGGCTAGAACACGTTTCATTACTCTGACAAGCGAGGATGGTGACCTGCCTTTTATCTGCCCAGAGGTCGTGTTTTACTGGAACTAGAACACGTTGCAATTGAGGAGCGCATAGAAATGGCACCCCCCAACATTCCCGCCGACTTCGACTTCCTTGACCCCGACGTCAACCTCGCCGGGCTG
>DASQSQ010000218.1:0-4112 GCA_035642315.1 Mycobacterium sp. | reverse complement strand
AACGTGCCCCCACCGTCCCAGGGCACCGTGTATCAGATGTGGTTGATCGGCGACAACGGCCCGACCTCGGCGGGCACGATGGACACCGCGGCCGTCGCGCCGTCGACCACCGACACATTGACCAGCCTCGGGAATGCCACTGCGCTGGCGTTCACCGTCGAACCCGGCAACGGGTCACCGCAGCCGACCGGAAAGATCCTTGCCAAGCTGTCTTTGACCTAGAAGTTACGACTTTCGCAGACTGCCTAACACCGCCGCTAGGACGCCGAGAGCCACCAGCACTCCGCCTGCGGCCAGGCTCAGGTCGAGCCAGTGGTGCAGGCTGCTTTCGGCGTCGCCGACCATGACATCAGCGATCCGGCGGATGTCGCCGGTGGTGTGGTTCAGCGCATCACCCAGACGGCGCCTACCGAGTTCGATCGCCGCCCAACCGGCGGCGCCGACCAGCAGCGCCGAGATACCCAAGCCCGCCAGCGCCCTGCCCCGGCTGCGTGCGACGGCCAGTGTCAGCAGCGCGCAGATGCCGGTCACCGCCGCCGCGGCGATGGTCACCCACGGGCCCCAGGTCGCCAGGGGCCGTAATTTCCCCGGCTGCAACATCTTTGAGTTCGTCACCGTCACCGGAACCCGCACCGTCTCGGGCACCTGCACATGAAAGTTCGACAGCATCGGCGCAAACGCGTTGTCTTTCAACATTGCGGACAGGTCGACCACCCACTGGTCACCTTGGGACTGCGCGTGAGCGCCGGTGAACATCCAGTCGTGCACCATGCGGTTGGCATCGGCGAACTGCGGCGGGAAATCCGGGCCGGCGGTATACCCGGCGGCCACATCGTGGACGGTTGACGAGTCGACGTGGTAGCCGCGCTGGTTGATCAGCAGCATCGCCCGAGTGGTGAGCTCGGATGCCACCGCGGCCTGCAGCATCGGATCACTCGACGCCTTTTCGGCCATCGCCGCGTAGCCGTCGACATCGACGACGTGCGTCTGCGCCCATGCCGTCGGCACGGCAACGGCCAGCGCGACGGTAGTGAACAGCCACAGCAGCAGCGTCACCGCGAATCGCACGTGGTGGCCCCGAAGTCGGCGGCTACTTGGCGACGCGACGCGGACGCGACAACGCCATCTTCGTCATCAGGCCGTTCATCCGCTTCAGCGCTTTCAGCGAATTGTGATAGTAGTTCGGGCCCGCACCGACATTGGTGCGCGGCGTGACAACGGTTTCGACGCGACAGAATTTGCGCAGCCCATCGGCGCCACCGAATCGCGCCCCGATGCCCGATGTCTTCCAGCCGCCCATCGGCGCCGTCGTGCACATCAGGTTGCTGATCACGTCGTTGATGTTGACCGCGCCGCAATCGATCTGCAGCGCAACCTTTTTGGCCCGATCGGCGTCGCGGGAGAACACCGAGGCACTCAACCCGTATTCGCTGTCGTTGGCCAGTCGGATCGCTTCGTCGACGGAACCGACCTTCATGATCGGCAGAGTCGGGCCGAAGGTCTCCTCGGTCATGCACGCCATCGAGTGGTCGACGTCGACGAGCACCGTCGGCGGGTAGAAGCTGCCCGACGTGTCGGTGCGCTGGCCGCCGGTCAACGCGCGTGCGCCGGCGGCCACCGCGTCGCGGACGTGGCGCTCGGTCACCGCCAGCTGCTGCTCGTCGATCAACGCCCCGAACGTCTTCCCCTCGCCCGCGCCGACCTGCAGCTTCTCCACGTCACGGACCACGGCCTTCACGAACTGGTCGTAGATCGGCTCCAGCACATAGACCCGTTCGACCGATACGCAGGTCTGCCCGGCGTTGAACATCGCGCCCCACACCGCGGCGTGCGCGGCGAGGTCGACGTCGGCGTCCTCGAGGACGATCATCGGGTCCTTGCCGCCCAGCTCGAGGCTGACCGGCGTCAGCCGGCGGGCGGCGCGTTCCATCACTTTGCTGCCGGTGGCGCTGGAGCCGGTGAACTGCAGATAGTCGACATTGTCGACGACGGCTTCGGACACCGCGCGGGCGCCCTGCGCCAGTTCGAACACCTCCGGGCCGCTGGATTCCCGCCAGCCCCGCCGCAACACCTCCGCGGTCAGCGGGGTGCGCTCGGACGGCTTGAGCAGCACCGCGCAGCCCGCGGCCAATGCTCCGATGCCGTCCATCAGCGCGTTGGCCACCGGGTAGTTCCACGGCGCGATGATGCCCACGACGGGCCGCGGCCGGTAATGCACGGTGATTTTCTTGATCGCCATGAACGGCAGTGCGGCCGGACGGCGTTCGGGCGCCAGCGCCTTCTCCATCGTCTTGATGTAGTACGACAGGATCATGATCAGCAGCGGCACTTCTTGCGCCGCGTCGACGGCGGACTTGCCGGTTTCCTTGATCAGCAGCTCTTCGATCTCGCCGCGGTGCTCACCCAGCCACACCGCGAAGCGCGCCAACACCTTGGCACGGCCCTTGGCGCCGCGCTGCTCCCAATCGCGCTGAGCGGCTCGCAAGCCGGCAGCGATGGCGGGGATGTCAGCCGGGTCGGTCCACTGCACCTCGCCCGCGATCGCGCCGGTCGCGGGATTGCGGATGGTGCCGGTGCCGGAGAATTCAGGAGCGGTCGCTGTGATGGTGGTCATATCGCCATGCTATCGACAGGTGTCAAGTTCGCTGCGCTAGGGCGCGATACCCAGCACGTAGGCGGCTTGGCCGAGATGCTGAGCGCAGTCGTCGATGATGCTGACGATCCGGGCGCTGGCGGTCACCGGCGGATCCCAGTTGCGGTCCACGATGCGCGCCAAGTCCGCGGCGGTGACCCGGGCGACGAATTCGAGCGTCACCTTGTGCAAGGCGTGGTAGTAGCCGGCCAGCAGCTCGGCCGAGGCGTGCACTTTGGCCACCTCGTCAGGACCGTGGCCGTAGCCGCTGTCGTTGCGCGGCAGGTCCAACCCGAAGCGGTCCACCCACCCGTCGTCGGTCCACACCTGCTCGATCCCGGCGATCGGCGCGAGCTGGATGTCCTGCACCCGCGCGCTGTGCCAGATCAGCCAGGCGATGCTGTTGGCGTCGGGGCTCGGCCGGTAGTTGGCCTGTTCTTCGGTGAGTCCCGCGGTGAGCTCGTCGACGTGTTCGATCAGTCGAGTGAACGCGTCGCGCAGCAACTCTCGAACGGCGTCGTCAGACATAGTCGCGACCCTACGCGTGGCAGACCGCTTCGACGTTGTTGCCGTCCGGGTCACGGACGAAGGCCCCGAAGTAGCCGGGGTGGTATTCCGGCCACAGCCGCGGGGGGTGCAGCGACTCGGCGCCCAACTCGACCGCGGCGTCATAGAACGCCCGCACCGCATCGTGATCGGCCGCGGCGAAGGCGAAATGCGTCTCCCGGTTCGGGCCCATGCCGGCACCTTCGGCGATCCAGAACACCGGTTTGCCGTCGCGGCCGTAGCCGATGGTAGGGGCCTGCCTCACAGCGGGAGGCGGCCGGCAATCTTGATGTGACTCATCGCGATTTGCGAGGTGATCGTTGAGACCCCGGGCAGTGCGGCGAGGCTCTTCGTGTAGAGGGCCTCGTAGGCTTGGAGGTCCGCCACTGCGACGCGCAGGAAGTAGTCCGGCTTGCTCATCATGCGATGGCATTCGATGATCGCGTCGACCTCCTGCACGGCCGCCTCGAATGCGGTGAGCGTCGCGGAGTCGATGGGGCTGAGATCGATGTACACGATGACGTTGAAGCCACGCCCGATTGCCTTCGGATCGACGACCGCTCGGTAGCCGGTGATGACTCCGTCGTCCTCCAAGCGCTTTACGCGACGCAGGCAGGGCGACGGGCTCAGACCGACACGCTGGGCGAGTTCCAGATTGGTTAGACGCCCATTTTCCTGCAGGATGTCGATAATTGCGCGATCTAGCTTATCCACGGTGAAATATGCTACTGAATAGTCGTCATGCATCGTATCTTGGTCACACATTTCGTATAAGCGTCATTATCGTTGTTGGGGTAAGCATTCCGAAGAGAAGAGACCGCAATGAACGACAACCCCACCACGACCCACGGCATGAACGGCGCCGAGAGCCTGGTCCGCACGCTCGTCGACAGCGGCGTCGAGGTCTGCTTCGCCAATCCCGGCACGTCGGAGA
>DASQSQ010000217.1:0-4755 GCA_035642315.1 Mycobacterium sp. | reverse complement strand
ATAAACGTATTCGGGGGGGCCAGCGCGGAGGTCGCGGCCGTCTGAGTGGCGGTGGTCGCGGCAGTCTGAGTGGTCGTGGCGGGCGCCGACGACGCCGCGTTCTGCGCCACCGTCGCGGCGGCTTGGCCGGCCGGCTCGGCGGCAGCCTTGGCAACCGCGTCAGCCTGGCTGCTCGTCCCGCCATCGTTCGTCGTCTGCGGCGGCGCGGTGAACGGCGTCACCGCCATGGCGACCTGTGCGGCGCCGGCGTAGCCGTACATGGCGGCGGCGTCCTCGGCCCACATCGCCGCGTAGAGGGCTTCGGTGGCCATAATTGCGGGAGTGTTCTGACCGAAGAAATTAGTAGCCACCAGCGCGGCTAGCAGCGCACGGTTGGCCGCGATCGCCGGCGGTGGCACCGTCGCCGCGAACGCCGCCTCGTATGCAGCGACGGCCGCGCGAACGTGGTTGGCGGTCTCCTCGGCCTGCGCGGCGGTCGTGCTCATCCAGTCGATGTACGGCGTGACGGCGGCCATCATCGCCGTCGAGGCGGGGCCTGACCACGAGTTGCTCGTCAACTCCGCTAACGCGGACCCGTAACCCGTGGCCGCGATACCCAACTCCGCGGCCAGGTTGTCCCAGGCCTCAGAGGCCGCCAACAACGCGCCGGGTCCGGGACCCGCATACATCCGACCCGAATTGAACTCCGGCGGGAATAGCCCGAAATCAAGCACTAGCATCCTCCGTCAGCAAGCCAAGATTGCGTGGGCCGCGTCAACCGCTGTGTGGAACCGGCGTGCGGCGTTGTCGTCAACTGGTCAGCAATCGGCGGGTCCTGGTGGTTGACCGCCCGATCGATATCGATGTGCGGAGCGCGGTAGGTGGCCACAGACGAAATACACTTTCTTTCCTCGGTAACCCTCAGCGTCAACAACATTGAGCGCCGATGCTCATCACTGAACAGTCGCTGGCTGAGACATTAGATGGCCGCGCGGGTGATCCGCGACGACGATGCCGACTATTCATTCCTCATCAAGCAGTGTTCATCCCGGAGCAGCTGTTGTTCATGCACCGTTGGGTTTAGCGCCATTCGTTGGTCGTTGCCGCGGCCCCTGCTAGCCGGCCGCCGGCGAGAACGGAATCACCGTGGAACGCATCTCAAACCGGCTTGGAGCAGCCGCCCCGTCGCGTCCGGTCAGGTTGGTCACCGGCATCATCGGCGGCATGCCCGCCGACGCGCCCGCGTGTGCTGCCGGCACTGCGCCCGCACCGGTGAACGGCAGCGCCGCCGCGGGGCTTGCCGCGGACGCTGCGCTCCCCCAGGCCGACGGCACAGACAGCGGGCCAACCGAGGTGGCTTGACCCATCCCCGCGGAGATAGCAGGCGAGCCCGCGCCGATGCCGGTCAAGGTCAGCGCGCCGGTGCCCGAGCCGAGGCCGGCCGACTGGGCCGCACCCAACTCGTTGGCCGCGGTGCTGACCGTGCGGGCAGCATTAGCCGTGCTGCCCGCCGTGAAAAGCTTGGACAGCATGCTCATCGGCATCGTCGCCATCCGCAACGGCGTGCTCAAGGCGCTCAGCTCCGACAGAGACGACGTCGAGGTAGTCGACGACGTTGACGACGTGGCGTCGGTCGCGGTAGACGTCAGGGCTGCGAAACTCTGGGGCGACGCCAGGCTCTGCAGGGTCTGCGGCATTCCGGAGATCAGCTGCGGAGCCGACGACATGAGCGTCTCGGCGTCGGTGCCGGCGGGTGTGCCGGCAGCCTGGCCGGTCGCGGCGGCCTGTGCGGTAAGCCCACCCGGGTTGGTGGTCTGTGGCGGCGTGCTGAACGGTGTCACCTGTGCGGCGGTGGCTGACGCGCTGGCGTAGCCGTACATGGCGGCGGCGTCCTGGGCCCACATTTCGCCGTAGTGGGCTTCGGCAGCGGCGATCGCCGGCGTGTTCTGGCCGAGGACATTCGTCGCCACGAGCAGCGCCAGCAGGCTCCGGTTGGCAGCGACTATCGACGGCGGAACTGTTGCGGCAAAAGCTGTTTCGTACGCCCCGGCCGCCGCAGTGGCTTGCGCGGCGGTCTGCTCGGCCTGCTCGCCCGTGGCGCCGAGCCACGTCACATACGGTGCGACGGCGGCGGCCATCGACGCTGCGCTGGGGCCGGTCCACGGCCCGGTGGTCAGGCTCGAAACCACCGAGCCGTAGCTCGCGGCGGCGGAGTTCAGCTCGTCGGCCAGCGACTGCCAGGCCGCCGCGGCGGTCAGCATCGAGCCGGGCCCGGGGCCGGCATACATGCGGGTGGAGTTGATCTCCGGCGGCAGTACCCCAAAATCCAGCATCGGGTCAACCCGCCTTAGCCGGCCGCGACCGCGTTAGCGGCCTCGGTGGCCGCATAGGAACCGGCACTGGCCCCCAGCGTGCTGACGAACATCTCGTGGATCGCCGCCGCCTGCGCGCTGACCGCCTGGTACATCTGGGCGTGCATGGCGAACTGGGTGGCCGTCAACGCCGACACCTCGTCGACGGCGGCCGGGACCACGCCGGTGGTCGGAGCCGCCGCGGCCGCGTTCTGCCCGGTCACAGCCGAGCCGATGCTCTGCAGGTTTCCGGCCGCGGCCGTCAAATCTTCTGGCTGGGTGCTCACAAACGACATCCGGCACTCCCTTCACACCAGCACTCACCCGTCACTAGTTAGGGACATTAACTAGGCAAGATGGGCTGCTGACATGCCCTAGCTATGCGTCAGCTATGAAATCTGTGACAACAGGCGCGGGCTGGGAGCGGCGCCGCAAACGCGAAAGTCCCCCCGCCCTTACGAGCGGGGGGACTCCACGAAACGCGATTATCGACGCAGGTCGGTCGCTGCGACTTGCACGAACACGCCGGTGTCCTCGGCCATCAGCAGACCACGGCCGCGGGGCAGCGGGCCACCCTTCATCTTGCCGCGGATGAAGCCCTCGTCGGGGTCGGCGTCCATCACCAGCAACGGGGCGTTGGCCTGCGCCAGTGCCCGCAGCATCGGGTCGCTGCCCGCCGAAGACCATCCACCGAAGGTGCGGGTGACGATCACGTGCAAGCCGACGTCGGCTGCCCTGGTCACCCACGGCGCGGCCTTGTGCAGCGGTGAATCGAAGCCCGGCGGCAGCTGCTGGACATCGTCGATGATCAAGAAGATCTCCGGCCCGCTCCACCAAGCCCGCGACAACAGCTCCTCGGCCGACAGGCCCGGCGGCGGCTCGCGTCGGGCCAACACCGCGCCCAACTCGTCCATCATCGCCGCGACGCCGTCGAGGTTGTAGGCGAACTTCTCGACGTAGTCGGTGCCCAGCGTGGTCAGCAGCTGACGACGCGGGTCGACCAGCCACACCTGCGCCGAGGGGCGCGAGGTCGGTTGCGCAATGCTCGCTCCCGGTTCGTACACCCGACCGATCTCGGACATGATGGTCGCCAGCGTCGTGGTGCGCCCACACTCGCGCCGACCCGTCACCATCAGGTGCGCGTTCTCGGCGAAGTTGAGGTACACCGGCTGCAGGTCCAATTCGTTGATGGCCCAAGCGATTCCGCCAGCACCGACGTTCTGGCGCCGATCGGCCGCTGCGAGCGCCCGGACCTGCTCCAGCCCGAACTTGGCGGGAAGCCTGCGCACCGGCGCCGCGTGGCCGGCCGCCACTCGGCTGACCGCCGCAGCGACGTTGTCGGACTCGAAATTCGTGTCCGGCGTGCTGGCCAGCGCCGGCCTGCCCACCAGTGTGTGCAGACCTGATTGCGGGTCGCTGTCCAGTCGCACGTAGTTCACCGCGACCATGCCACGACCCGGCTTGACCGGCACATCCTTGGCAAACCGGGAGCGAACCAGCTTCGCGTCCTCGACCGCAGCAAGCCGCAGCTCGATCCGGGACCCGAAACCACTGCGCACCGGCGGCCGCAGCTCAGATTCGCGGTCGGCCGTGACCACCACGTGCACGCCGAACGACGGGCCCTGGTTGATGATCTGGTTGACCTGCTCGATCAGCACCTCGTTCTCTTCGGCCAGCGCCCGGTAGTTGTCGATCACCAGGTAGACATCGCCGAAGCCGTCGTTGGGCACGTTCCCGGCCTCGCCGCCGAACTTGCGCCGACGGAACACGTCCATCGAGGGCACGTCGTACTCGAGGAAGGTGCGCTTGCGCTCGCGAAGCAGCGCAAGCAGCTCCGCCACCGTGCGGCGAACGCCGTAGGGGTCGGTGGGGCCGACCACCTCGCCGACGTGCGGCAGCCGGGCCACCGTCGTCAGCGCGGTGCTGCTGTAGCCCAGGACGTAGAACTGGACCTGCTCGGGCGTATGGGTCAACGCGGCCGAGCAAATCAGCGTCTGCAGCGCGGTGGTCTTGCCCGAGCCGCCGGCACCGAGGATCAGCACGTTGGAACCCGGCCCCGACGTGTCCACCGTCCACGGCGGCTGGTCGTGTTTGAACGGCCGGTCGATGATCCCGATCGGGAACACCAAGTTCCTGGCGGTTCCGTACTCCTCCTGCCAAGGCCGGCCGAGGAAGCGGTTCACCAGGTCTTCGATCGACACCGGCACATCCAGCGGCGGTTGCCACAACCGGTAGGGCTGGAAGTCGATGCGGCGCAGCTGATCGATGATCACTGTGCCGACTCTCGGCGTCCTGATGGCCTCTTCTTCTTCCTCTTCCTCGTCGTGCGGCTCGCTGGCTCCGTTGCCGCCGAGAACTTCGCCGTTGGTCAGCGTGTCGAAGTCCTCCGGTCCACTGACGCTTACCTCGATAGGCGTAAAGCCCG
>DASQSQ010000216.1:0-3324 GCA_035642315.1 Mycobacterium sp. | reverse complement strand
TTGTCTACCATGAGCATTGTGCTCTGCGATGCGGCCGTCATCTCCGATTCGATGTAGCCCGGCTCCATCACCGAAACCTTGATCGGGCCCTTGGCGTATTCGGCGCGCAGCGATTCGCCCAGCGAGCTCACCCCCGCCTTGCTCGCCGCGTAGGCGGCTTTGACGCCCGGCACCCCCTTGTTGCCGAGCACCGACGAGATGAGCACGAGATGCCCCGACCCCTGCTGCTTGAACATCTGAAGCGCGGTTTCGATCTGGACCAGGGCCGCCACCAGATTGGTTTCGATGGTCGCCTTGTTGGCCCACAGCTTGCCCGACCCAAGCGGCGCGCCCTTGCCGATACCGGCGTTGACGATCACCCGGTCGATTCCGCCGAGCGTGTCGGATAACTCGGCGAAGACCTTCGGCACCTGTTCGTGGTCGTTGACGTCCAGCGCGGCGACGGCCACCGTGATGCGCGGATACCGTTGCGACAGCTCGGCTTTGAGCTCGTCGAGCCGATCAGCGCGACGGGCGCACAGCGCCAGGTCACGCCCCTTGGCCGCGAACGCGCGGGCCATCCCGGCGCCCAGGCCGGAACTCGCGCCGGTGATGAGGATCTTCTGCCGAGTCATGCCACTATTTCAGCAGACGCGACATTCGCCGATCGGCCAGCACCTTGCCGCCGGTCTGACAGGTCGGGCAGTACTGAAACGACTTGTCGGCGAACGACACTTCCCGCACGGTGTCTCCGCATACCGGACACGGCAAACCGGTGCGGGCATGCACCCGCAAACCGGATCGCTTCTCCCCCTTGAGCGTCGCGGCCTGCTGGCCGACCGAGCGGGTCACCGCGTCGGTCAGCACCGACACCATCGCGTCGTGCAACGCGGCCAGTTGTCCGTCCGCGATCTTCCCCGCCGTGGCGAACGGCGAGATCTTGGCGACGTGCAAGATCTCGTCGCTGTAAGCGTTGCCGATGCCGGCGATCACCTTCTGGTCGGTGATGACGGACTTGATCCGGCCGGTGTTTCCGGCCAGCAGCTCGGCCAGGTCGTCGACGGAGAGTTGCAGTGCGTCGGGCCCCAGCGCGGCAATCCCTGGGACCTGCTTCGGGTCGTCGACGAGCCACACCGCCAGCCGCTTCTGGGTGCCCGCCTCGGTGAGATCGAATCCGGGCGCCTCACCCGGTGTGCCCAGGTGCACGCGCAGCGCGATCGGGCCCTTGCCGGGTCGTAGCGGCGCGGCGGCCAGCTTGTCCGACCACCGCAGCCAGCCGGCCCGCGACAGATGGGTGATCAAGATCAGCGCGCCGGCCCGCAGCCCGAGATATTTGCCCCACCGCTCGGCGCCGGTCACGGTCAGACCGTGCAGCGCGTTGATCGGCGGGTCGAAGGTCTTGAGCACCGAGAACGCGACGACGTCGACGCGCCCGATTGTCCTGTCGACGGCGTGGTGGCGCAGGTAGTCGGCCAGCGCTTCGACTTCGGGCAGTTCAGGCATGCATCCAGTGTGTCAGCGCCGGGCGGTGCGCCGCACGTCGCGAACCACCAGCGACAGCACCCAGCTGACGAGCGACAAGACGATAGCGGCCCAGATCGCGGTCCACCAGAAGTGGTCGATCGCCAGGCCCCAATGGGTGGTGTGCTCGGTGATCCACGCGGTGATCCACAGCATCAGCGCGTTGATGACGATGTGGATCAGGCCCAGCGTGAGGATGTAGAGGGGAATCGACAGGATCTGCACGATCGGCTTGATGAATGCGTTGACCAGCCCGAAGATCACCGCGACGACGAGAATGATGCCGACTCTCTGCAATTTGGTGTCGCCGCCGACGAAGGTCAGCCCGTGAACGACGAGGGTGACCACCCAGAGTGCGAATCCCGTCAACGCGGCGCGAATGACAAATGGTCCCATGGGCTGAACGTACGCCGCGGGCCGCAACAAATAGCCGTCCATGATCCAACCGTGACCAGCACGGGACCGGTTCGCCATGCGGGCACAGCCCAACAAGGGCTAGTCGAAACCACCGGTACCCGGTACCATCGGTTCCAGAATCTTCGGCGATGAGGAGGACCATGACCACTGCGGTGAAGCCCGTTGGGCCAGGTCGCGAAGAGTTCTCCGACCGCCTACTCAAGGGGTCGGTCAAGAAGTCGTATGCGCCGGTCGTCGACATCGACTGGGACGCGCCGCTGGACCCGGACAAGTTCTACCTGCCGCCGCGAACCGTGTCGCTGTACGGCACGCCGATGTGGGACGAGATGACCCGCGCCCAGCGCATCGAACTGTCCCGCCAGGAATTGGTGAACACCCTGTCGGCCGGTATCTGGTTCGAGAACATCCTCAACCAGGCGCTGTTGCGCAAACTCATGCACACAGACCCGACCAGCCGGGCCACCCATTACGCGCTGACGGAACTGGGCGATGAGACCCGGCACATGGTGATGTTCGGCAAGGCCATCGAGCGGGTCGGCGCGAAGCCCGTTCGCCCGCGCCTCTACCACCGGATCATCATCAACGCCCTGCCGTTCTTCTTCCGCGGGTCGGTGCTGTGGGTTGCCGCGCTGATCGGCGAGGAGATCTTCGACTCGCTGCAGCGCCAGATGATGGACGACCCCGAGCTGCAGCCAATCATTCAGCGGCTCATGCGAATTCACGTCACCGAAGAAGCGCGCCACATCCAGTTCGCGCGCGACGGACTGCGCAAGCGGGCACCGCGAATGCGCCGGCCCGAGCGGTGGTTCGTCGGCAACGTCAACGGCCTGGGCGGATTTTTCTTCCGCTATCTGTTTTCCAACCCCGTCCCCTATGCCCGGGCGGGCCTCGACGGCCGTCGGGCGCGCCGGGCGGCACGCACCAGCCCGCATCGCCACGAAGTCCAGGTGGCTGGGTTCGCTCCGCTGGCCGCGTTCTTGACCGAGGTCGGCCTGTTGGGCCCGATGGCGCGCCGCGGCTGGACGCGCACCAAGTTCCTGTGACCCACGACGTCATCGTCGTCGGCGGCGAGCTCGCCGGCTTCCCGACGCTGGATGGAGACGTGATCACTTCGGTGTTCGACGACGACACCGACACCAGGACGCTGACCACCGCCGACGGCGAGACCTGCCGCGCCCGAGTAGTGGTGGCCCGCACGTCGCCGTTGGTCCCGTGGATTCCGGATCTGTTCGGCCGCAGGGAGTTTCGCGGCGTGTCGTTCCATGCGGCGACGCCACCTGCCGATTTCGATCCGACTGGCCGGCGCATCGCGGTGATCGGCGCGGACGCCGCCGCGGGGCAGTTGATCGGCCGGCTGGCCAAGTCGGCGGATTCGGTCGCGGTTTACCCGCTGCCGCCGCGCCGGAT
>DASQSQ010000215.1:0-3660 GCA_035642315.1 Mycobacterium sp. | reverse complement strand
CGAGCGGCCCGGGCGGGGCGCCGCGCACACCGTTCGCCCCGGCCGTCTCCCCCGCCCGACGCGGGTGGCCGTCGGCCTGGCCGGATTGGTCGGGTTGGCCGCGGCCGCCGTCGCGGCCTGGCTGGGAACCGCCGCGCTGATCTCGCCGCCGGCGCCGACGCCGAGCAGGCCGACCACCGCAGAACACATCACCGTGTCGCGACCGCCGATGACGATTCCGTTGTCGGACCAGCAGATCCTCGCCCTGCTCGACGAAAAACCCGACTTCGGCCCATTGGCCGACCCGCAACACCGCACGTCATGCCTGGCCGGCTTGGGCTACCCGGCGGACGCCCGTATTTTGGCCGCCCGGCCGGTGCAGATCGCCGGACGCCCGGCCGTCTTGCTGGTTTTCCCCGGCGACGCGCCCGGCACGGTGACAGCCCTGGCGGTGGCGCCGACCTGTAGTTCGGTGGACACCGGCCTGTTGGCTGACAGGCACGTCGACCACCCGTAATGTCGCGGGAACACCACCGCCTACCCTGGCGTTCGACTGGTTTGAAGCGGCTTGAAGCGAAAGGTTGGCATGAGCTCCTCAACCACCACTGTTCACAACGTGATCGTCATTGGCTCGGGACCCGCCGGTTATACGGCGGCGCTGTACGCGGCGCGAGCCCAGCTGGCGCCGGTGGTGTTCGAGGGCACCTCGTTCGGCGGAGCGTTGATGACCACCACCGAAGTGGAGAACTACCCCGGTTTTCGCGAGGGGATCACGGGTCCTGAACTTATGGACCAGATGCGCGAGCAGGCGCTGCGGTTCGGCGCGGATATGCGCATGGAGGACGTCGAATCGGTGTCGCTGGACGGCCCGGTCAAGTCGGTCACCACCGCCGAGGGGGAAACGTTGCACGCGCGGGCTGTCATCCTGGCGATGGGCGCCGCGGCGCGCTACCTCGGGGTGCCGGGTGAGCAGAGGCTGCTGGGCCGCGGGGTCAGTTCCTGCGCGACCTGCGACGGCTTCTTCTTCCGCGACCAGGACATCGCCGTGATCGGCGGCGGCGACTCGGCGATGGAGGAGGCCACCTTCTTGACGAAGTTCGCCCGCAGCGTCACCCTCGTGCACCGCCGCGACGAATTCCGTGCGTCGAAGATCATGCTGGACCGGGCGCGCTCCAACGACAGGATCAAGTTCGTCACCAACAGCATTGTGGAGGCCGTCGAGGGCGACACCACGGTGACCGGCTTGCGGTTGCGCGACACCGTCACCGGCAAGCAATCCACGCTGGCCGTGACGGGGGTCTTCGTCGCCATCGGTCACGACCCGCGCTCGGAGTTGGTGCGCGGTGCGGTGGACCTCGACCCGGACGGCTACGTGCTGGTCAAGGACAACACCACCTACACGTCACTGGACGGCGTGTTTGCCGCCGGCGACTTGGTCGACCACACCTATCGCCAGGCGGTCACCGCCGCCGGCACCGGTTGCTCCGCGGCGCTTGACGCGGAGCGCTGGCTCACTGCTCACGCAGAACCGGGCGAGCGCACCCAGACCAACACCACCGAAACCCCCGCAGCAGTAACACTTTGATTGGAATTGGAGCAACCCGATGACGAACACCGGCTCACCCGTAGATGTCTCTGACGCATCGTTCGAAAGCGAAGTCCTGACCAGCAATACGCCTGTGCTAGTTGACTTTTGGGCTACCTGGTGCGGACCATGCAAGATGGTGGCGCCGGTGCTGGCGGAGATCGCCGCCGAAACTGCCGGGCAGCTCACCGTTGCCAAACTTGACGTCGACGCAAACCCCGAGACCGCACGCAACTTTCAGGTGGTTTCGATCCCGACGCTAATCCTGTTCAAGGACGGGCAGCCGGTCAAGCGCATCGTTGGAGCCAAAGGTAAGGCGGCGCTGTTGCGCGAGCTTTCCGACGCCGTTCCCAACGTCGGATAGTTCGCTACAGATCGCCGCGATTAGCCTGGCGTTTTCCCGAAATCGGCGAGCGTCTGCGACAATACCGCCAAGCCTGTCAATCAACGGCAGGGCTGTTGACAGCTCACCGGAGGCCTTTGAATGTCGCACCCGCACCGCGGCGCCGGCGAGGCGCTGCGCTGTGGTGACCGCAGCGCAGCGGTCACCGAGATTCGGGCTGCGCTCACCGCGCTGGGGCACCTCGACGACGACGAGGAGCTCACCACCGGAAAGCATGTCGCGTTCGACGTCTTCGACCAAGAACTCGACCACGCGGTGCGGGCGTTTCAGCAGAACCGGGGGCTGCTGGTGGACGGCATCGTCGGCGAAGCCACTTACCGGGCACTGAAAGAGGCGTCCTACCGGCTGGGCGCCCGCACATTAAATCATCAGTTCGGTGCGCCGATGTACGGTGACGACGTCGCCACGCTGCAGAACAGACTGCAGGATCTCGGCTTCTACACCGGGCTGGTCGACGGCTACTTCGGCTTGCAAACCCACAACGGGTTGATGTCGTACCAGCGCGAGTACGGGCTCTACGCCGACGGCATCTGCGGTCCGGAAACGTTGCGCTCCTTGTACTTTCTCAGTTCGCGGGTCACCGGCGGTTCGCTGCATGCGATCCGTGAAGAGGAGCTGGTCCGGCGATCCGGGCCGAAGCTGTCGGGCAAGCGCATCATCATCGATCCCGGACGCGGCGGCGCCGACCACGGGTTGATCACCCACGGTGCAGACGGACCCATCAGCGAAGCAGATGTGTTGTGGGACTTGGCAAGTCGTCTTGAAGGCCGGATGACTGCGATCGGCATGGAGACGTTTTTGTCGCGGCCGACGAACCGCAGCCCTTCGGACGCCGAGCGCGCCGCGACAGCTAACGCGGTCGGTGCCGATCTGATGATCAGCCTGCGCTGCGCAACGCAGGCCACCCCGTCGGCCAACGGCGTGGCCTCCTTCCACTTCGGCAATTCGCATGGTTCGGTCTCCACCATTGGCCGCAATCTTGCGGACTTCATTCAACGAGAAGTGGTCGCGCGCACCGGTTTACGCGATTGCCGCACCCACGGCCGGACCTGGGATCTGCTGCGGCTGACTCGAATGCCGACGGTTCAGGTCGACGTCGGCTATATCACCAATCCGCGTGACCGCGATCTGCTGATCACCACACAAACCCGCGACGCGATCGCCGAGGGAGTCCTGGCGGCGGTCAAGCGGCTTTATCTGCTCGGCAAGAACGACCGGCCCACCGGCACATTCACCTTCGCCGAGCTGCTTGCCCACGAGTTGTCCGTGGAGCAGGCCAGCCGGCTCAGTGGCTCGTAGCCGACGATCCCGCCGCAGATCCCGCTCCGACGGGCTGCTGCATCGACGAGGTCTCCAGCAGCCGCTCTAACGCCGCTTCCACCTCCGCTTTCCAGCCAAGCCCCTTGTCGAGCTCGAGCCGCAGGCGCGGGAAGTACCGATGCGGTGCGACCACGACGAAGCCCACATCACGCAGGAAGTCGGCCGAGATCACGCAGTGCTCGACCGAACAGTCACCCAGTGCCTCCAGCGCAGGCCGCAGATCGGGGTCGACGCTCTCCGGGTTGAGCAGCTCGACGACGTTCTCGGTGCGACCGAACGCCTCCAGCGCCCGAACGCCGCGGCGGACCAATTCATCGACCACGCGCGCCACGAGACTGTACGGCAGCTCGTCGGCGGCCGGGCCGGGCTCGAC
>DASQSQ010000214.1:0-2920 GCA_035642315.1 Mycobacterium sp. | reverse complement strand
CTCGCCGCCGGCGGCGCAGTAGGTGAGGATGTCGGCGTGCTGGTAGCCGGCGTCGGACAACGAGTTCTTGAACCCGTTCAGCCCTTGTCCGCCCCACCAGCCGAACAGCTTCTGAAGCCCATGCGCGAGGAGCACCGCGCCCAGACCGACCCGCAGGATCAGCAGACCGAGATGCTGGGTGCCGCGACGTGCGGCGGCGCGTACCCGCTCGTCGTCGGGGTGGTGCTCATGCTCGTCGATCGCCTCGGAGCCGAACGCCGAGTGCCGGCCGCTGGAAGTTTGGGGCTGGTAGGGCAACGTTCCCTGCCCGCCGATCAGCCCGTATCCCGAGCTGGACGAGCGCGCGCTGCTGGAGTCGCCGGAGTCGTAGTGCGGGATCGTGGTCGTCTCGAAATCGCCTGCATAGGTCGCGGACGGCAGGTCGTCCTCCGGGTCAACCAGGCTTGCTGAGGCCGGCCGCACGGGAGTTGGCGCCGCGGAATCGTCCGGCCGCTGCCAACGTGTGTCATTCGATTGACTGGTCACGTGTGTCAGGGTAAGGGCAATTCTGTCCGAATCGGGGATTTGAGCGGCGCTTTCGTTGTGCCGATTGACGTGTCGTCGCACGCGGCGCCTAGTTTGCGGGCAAATCTGGCAGACGCGCCCTACCCCGTCGCGGGCACCACATCCGAGATATCCGTAATCTGGCTGCTATGCAGTCGTGGTGGTCGGGGTGGCGCGGGCTGACCGCGCTCTGCTCGACGCTGCTGGTTTTGGCCGGCTGCGCGCAGTTCAACAATTCGGCGTCGCAGCCGTTCACCACCGAACCCGAACGTCATCCACCGGCGAGCTCGTCACCTCCCCCGCCGCCGCCCTTACCCGACAAGCCATTTCCTAAAAAATGCCCGGCACCAGGGACGATGCAGGGCTGCCTGGAAAGCACCAGCGGCCTGCTCATGCAGCCAGACAGCAAGTCGGCCCTGGTCGCCGAGCGGACCACCGGCGCGGTCAAAGAGGTCTCCGTGAACGCCGAGCCGAAGGTGAAGACCGTCATTCCGGTCGACCCGGCCGGTGACGGCGGGCTGATGGACATCGTGCTCTCACCGACCTATTCGCAGGACCGGTTGATGTACGCCTACATCAGCACGCCCACCGACAACCGGGTTATCCGTGTCGCCGACGACGATGTCCCGAAGGACATCTTGACCGGGATCCCGAAAGGTGCCATCGGCAACATGGGCGCGATGCTGTTCACCAGCCCCACCACGCTGGTGGTGCTCACCGGTGATGCCGGCAACCCGGCGATGGCTGCCGACCCCGCGTCGTTGGCCGGCAAGGTCATCCGCCTCGAGCAGCCAACGACGCTCCACCCGGCGCCGCCGACCACGGCGCTCAGCGGTATCGGCTCAGGCGGCGGCCTGTGCACCGACCCCGTCGACGGCTCGCTGTACGTTCTTGACCGCGCTCCCACAGCTGACCGGCTGCAGCGCATTACCAAAGACTCCAAGGTGTCCACGGTGTGGACGTGGCCGGATCGGCCGGGTGTGGCCGGCTGCGCGGCGTTGGACGGCACCGTGTTGGTCAACCTGATCAACACCAAGCAGACGGTGGCCGTCCACCTCGCACAAGGGACCGGCGCGGTCACCGGGCCGCCAGACGTCGTCCGTCAGGACACCCACGGCCACGCGTGGGCGCTGCGGATGTCGCCGGACGGCAACGTGTGGGCGGCGACGGTGAACAAGACCGCCGGAGACGCCGCGAAGAATGATGACGTGGTGTTCCCGCTGTTCCCGCAGGGCGGCGGCTTCCCGCGGGCCAACGAGGACAAGACCTAACGCTCAGGCTTCGTGACCCGGCTTCAGATCGGCGACGTCGGGGAAACTGACTAGACCTTCGGAGCTTTCAGCGGCCTCTCCGCTGACGGGTTCCAACAGATACCCGATGTGGTCGCCGAGGTCGATCCGCTCGAGCGTCTTGCCCACGAACCACGCCACCGCATCATCGAGAATCGGTATGCCCTGCGGACCCGTGTGCCAGGAGCAGTGGTCGAATTTGTCGACCCGATCGCCGGTTTCGCCGCCGAATAACTGGGCCAGGCCGATGTGACGGCGCTCCAATACGTGCACCGCGAGGTAATCGGATCGCGCGGCCACCCGGCAGGTGTGGTTGTTCCTGGACAGCCCGGCCAGAAACCGTTGGGGGTGCATGCTGGTCTGAGTGGCGAAGCCGACCAGGCACCCCGATGGATGACCGTCGGCGTGGGTTGTCACCACAAACATCGTGTAGTCCAGCATCCCGACCAGCCGGTCAAAAACTTCGTCGCCCACATCGCCATCATGGCTCAACGTCAGGGCCACGGAATGCTTGAGTCGGGAGTGATGTTGAGCTGTCCATGAGTCAACTCATCCGTCCGGAATTCACCACCGTCGACGGCTTGTCGATCCGATTCGCCGACAGCGGCGGCCCTGGACAAGAAGCGATCCTGCTGAGTCCATGGCCGGAAAGCGTGTTTGCGTTCGAGCAGGTGTGGACGCGACTGGCCGAGAATGCGCACCTGATCGCGGTTGACCCACCAGGGTTCGGCGGATCGGAGCGCCGCGAGGAACTGATGAATCCCCGCGCGATGGGCGAGTTCATCGTGCGTATTGCGGACGCTTTCGATTTGGACCACCCACATGTCGTGGCGCCGGATATCGGGACGTCGTCGACATTGTTTGCGGCAGCTGCGAATCCGGGCCGCTTCCGTAGTCTCGTCATTGGCAGCGGCGGCGCAGCGGTGCCGATTACGGTGACCGGGGTGTTGAAGGACTGGGTCGAGGCCACCGACCTGAAACCGTATCGCCAATTCGGTGGCCGAGCGATAGTCGAGATCGCGCTCAGCACCATCGACGGATACACACCAACTGACGAGATCCGCGAGGACTACATGGCGTGCTACGAG
>DASQSQ010000213.1:0-3015 GCA_035642315.1 Mycobacterium sp. | reverse complement strand
GACCGTACGGTGGTGGGGTGAAGTTCTCGATCTCCATTCACCAGCTCGATTCCAACGGGTTCGATGCGAACGGCGTGCGCGACTATCTGAGTCGAGCCGAGGAGCTCGGGTTCGAAGGCGGCTGGGTGCTCGAGCAGACCGTCGGCGAAGCGCCGCTGCTGGCGCCGCTGGAACTGCTGGCCTACGCCGCGGCCTGCACCGACCGGCTGCGGCTCGGCGTTGCCGTGCTGGTCTCGTCGTTGCACGATCCGCTGCAGCTGGCCTCGGCAATCACCGCCGTCGATCGGCTCAGCCACGGCAGGCTGGACGTCGGCGTGGCCCCCGGCGGTGGCTTCCGCGCGTTCGCCGCGTTCGGGGTGGACAAAGCCACCTACATCAGCAGCTTCACCGAGGGCCTGGAACTGATGAAGGCGGCATGGTCGGACGAGCCGAAGGTGACGTTTGCGGGCCGGTTCCGCCAGGTTGACGGTCTGCCGGTCCAGCCGAAACCCGTGCAGCGGCCGCATCCGCCGATCTGGTTCGGCGGTCAGGCACCCAAGGCGCTGGCCCGGGCGGTGCGCCACGGCGACGCGTTCCTGGGCGCCGGGTCATCGCGCACGGCAAAGTTCGTCGAGGCGGTGAAAACGGTGCGCCGCGAGCTGGACGAGCAGGGCAAGGATCCCGCCAAGTTCAGCATCGGCAAGCGCGTTTACCTGATGATCGATGACGACCCGGCCAAGGCCCGCGAACGCGTCCTCGCCGGGTTGCACCGCATCTACGGCGCAATGCCCGGCATCGAGGAGGCGCCGGTGTCCGGCACGCCCGGCGATGTCGTGGCCGGACTACGCGAAGTCATCGACGCCGGCGCCGAATATATCCTGCTCAACCCTGTTGGCAGCGACGTCGCCGAGGATCGCGAGCAGATGGAACGCCTTGCCGCAGAAGTCATTCCGCAGCTGCGCGGGTGAGTTGAACCACACCAACCACAGCAGTAACCCGCCGGGCGGGCACCCAATTTGCCCGCCTTCGAGCGATTACGCAAAGCGAGATCGGGAAAGCGCCGACGCGGCTCGTCGGTGAAGTCGCTCAGAGGCGGGCAAATCATGCATCCCGACGGCGAGGGACCCGAGTGACGGGTGTGACTGCGCGACGGGCCGCGTAACGTCGGAGGGCAGGAGGTTGAAGATATGCCAAGCGGGGATCAGCAAGGCCAAGCGGCGCTCGACAGTTTTCTGGACATGTGGGTGACCGGCACGACAGCCGGGCGGCGCGCACCAGTGCTGCGTCGTCCGGGTGAAGTCGGCCTCGACTTCGAAGACGTGACCTTTCCGTCGATGGACGGTGTCGCGCTCGAAGGATGGTTCATCCCGGCCAAGTCCGACAAGCTGATCATCCACAACCACTTCCTGCCCGGGAATCGCTACGGGTATCCGGGCCATCTGCCGGAGTTCGGCGGCCTGGGCGGATTCGAGGTCAACTTCCTCCCCGAGTACAGGGCGCTGCACGACGCCGGCTACAACATCTTGTGTTACGACATCCGCAACCATGGGTTGAGCGGATCGGGCAATGGCGGCACGGTCGGTATCGGCCTGCTCGAGTACCGCGACGTCATTGGTTCTGTCCGATACGCCAAGTCGCGACCCGACACCGCGTCGATGACCACGTTTCTGCTCAGCGTGTGTCTGGGCGCCGACTCGACATGCGTGGCGATGGCCAAGCACCCGGAAGAATTCGAGCACATCAAGTCGCTGGTGCTGCTGCAGCCGGTGTCAGCGAGCCCCATCATCGAAGAGTTCGTGAAAGCCAACAACATTCCCGACGGCTATCAGCGATTCGACAATGCGCTGCACGAGCGGACCGGATTTCACCTTCACGAGCAATCGCCGCTCGAGTATGCCAAGTCGATCCATATTCCGACACTCGTCGCGCAGGTGCACCGCGACTCGATGACCCGACCCGAAGACGTGCAGTCGATCTACGACGCGATCCCTGCCGAGCAGAAGAAGCTGGTGTGGATCGAGGGAACGACCCGACGCTTCGACGGCTACAACTACTTCGGCGAGCACCCCGAGGTACCGATCGACTGGTTCGGCGAACACGCGGGGTAGCGCAGCGATACAACCACTCCATGGTTCTCAAAGTCACCGTGTCGCCGGACCTGATCGGCGGAGACGTCGACGAGGGTTATGGCAAGGTCGCCGATGCATTTCGCGCCAACTTCGCGTCCGGTCGCGAGGTCGGCGCCGCGATGGCGGTCTATCGCAACGGCGTCAAGGTGGTCGACCTGTGGGGCGGCTACGCCAATGGCATCACCAAAACGCCGTGGCAGCACGACACCATGGTCAACATGTTCTCGACGACCAAAGGCATTGCCGCCCTTGCCGTTGCGTTAGCCGTGTCGCGGGGATTGTTCGGCTACGACGACAAAGTGGTCGACCACTGGCCGGAGTTCGCAGCAGCCGGCAAAGCTGACGTGACCGTCCGGCAGCTGCTGGGCCACCAGGCCGGGCTGTGTGTGCTGAAACCAGCGCCGACCGTGCGGGATGTCGCCGACCCGACGAGGCTGTCGAAGATTCTCGCGGCCCAGAAGCCGGCGTGGCCGCCGGGCACGCGGCACGGCTACCACGCGATCACGCTGGGCTGGTACGAATCCGAGCTCATCCGTCGGACCGACCCGGCCGGCCGCACACTGGGCCGCTTCCTCGCCGACGCGATTGCCGGGCCGCTGAACCTGGACCTGCACATCGGACTCCCGGATTCGGTGCGGCGCGACCGGTTAGCGCACCTGCACCACTGGTCGCGCGCGGAATCGCTGCTGCACCTCACTGCCTTGCCGGGGCCCGTCGTCGCCGCGTCGCTCAACCCGGTCGGACTGCTCGCCCGTGCTGGTCGCCTTCCAGGCGACGTGAACCCCTGGGCCGGTGACTACAACCGCGACGACGTGCGGGGCATCGAGATCCCCTCGGCCAACGGGATCGGAACGGCCGGCGCGATCGCGCAACTCTACAGTGCCGCTGCGACCGGGGATGCTGCGCT
>DASQSQ010000212.1:0-5708 GCA_035642315.1 Mycobacterium sp. | reverse complement strand
GTCGTGAACCAGGCGCCACCAGTGCCCTGGGCTTCGTCGGGCTCCACCACGGAACGCTCGAGGAGGCTCGCTGCGCCAACACCGACCAGGACCTTCTCCCGGCTGCGGGCGCGGCGCTGCAAAAGCAGCATGGCGCCGGTCACCCCGTAGGCGACGGTTGCCAGCACCAGCGGACCGCCCATCGCCGCCCCCACGCCGATATTGCGGACCTCAGCGGTAGGGCCGGTTGTGACCGCGACGAGGGTGACCACCGATTCCGGCAGTGCCGTGCCGAAGGCGGCCAGCACGGTTCCGACGGCCATTGAGCCGAGATTGAGTCGCTGCCCGAGCCATTCCACGGCGTTGACGAACCACTCGCAGGACAGATAAATCGCTACCGCACAGGCGATCAGGACCACGATGTGCACCATGTGAGCTCCGCCTTTCTCACTACGCAGCAGCGAACGCCGCAGCCTGCACGGGGGCGCTCCCCATCTTGCACTTATTTTGATATATTCGCAAATATCGAAATATTTCGATATGACGAAGTACAACGTGGGAAACACGCAAGAATGGATGCCGCTATGGCACAACAAAAAGATCGACTGGCCGAAACCCCGCAGCGAGATGCCCTAGCCGCTGAGCCGACCAGGGCCCAACTCGACTCTGCGGCCAGCACATTCGCGCTGTTGAGCAACTCAGCGCGACTGCATGTGCTCTGGTTGGCCGCCCAGGACAGCCACGACGTCACCGCGCTCGCCGAGCGCACCGGGCTCGGAGTGGCCACCATGAGCCAACACCTGAGCAAGCTCCGCCTCGCCGGCCTGATCAGCAGCCGCCGAGATGGACGGCGTCACATCTATACCGTTGACGATCCGCACATCCTGACCCTTGTCCAGCAGATCTTCGCCCACATCGCGCCGGACGGGAGCCTCGCGCCAGACCCGCCACCCAAAACCTGACTCGCCAGCGGCGGGTAACACGACAGAGCCGCCCCACCAACAGCGGCCATCGTCGATAGTGGACCGGGCATCGAAAACGGACCCAGCACGCAAGGGCAAGTGGCCTAAGCTACTCGAATAGCTGCTCTATCAGCCATTTACATGGTCGGGGTGGCGGGATTCGAACCCACGGCCTCTTCGTCCCGAACGACAGCGACCAGGGAAGATGGCTGACGTGGGCTAGAGATGGAAACAAGCGGAAAGTGGCTGCTGATCTGCAGTATGCCGTCAACGTCCCACAGTTGTTAGCAACGGCCATCGACAGGGAAAACGTACGCGCCTGCGTACCCCCAGGGCGAGGTGCGGGCCGCTTGTCAACGAATGTCACTGTTCAGGTCTGAGCAGCGGCTATGGTCGCGAAGGTGCAGTCTTTGATTAGGTCTGCGCATTCACAGGATGGTGACAGTAAGGTGGCGCCACCCGCGCCCGGCTTTACCCCCTGGCGGTCGGGTAGATGCCTATCTGCTTGGTCAAGCCGGTCAGGTCGTAGCAGGCGAACAGGTAGCAGGCCTGTTGACCCCGGAAGCCGAATAGTTCAAGGCCGGAGAACTCGAAAGGGCGTCCGGTGCCGGAGATTCCAGGCGGATTGAGGACACCGCTGAAGTGGCCGGTGCCCGTCCAGCTGAAGGCCGCCAGGCGGTGGCCGTCGGTGTACATCGGAGGTCCGACCACTTCCCAAACAAGGTCGGGATAGGCGTCGACCACGTAGCGCATGTATGCCACCGCGCCATCGGAACCGGTGACGTCCCAGCGTGTGTGCCGGGTGGTCGGGCTGCTCAGCACGAAGTCGTCGGTGACCAGGGGACGTAGCCGCTCCGGGTCGTAGCTATTCCAGGCATCTATCCAGCTCTGGTACCAGGTCACGGCGAAGTCTCTGTCCAGATCCCCGGTCTCGGCGACGGGTACCAGCCTCGAAATCGGGATTGTCGATGCGACGTCGGGCATGCGGGTGTCCTTTCGGATTGTGGTGAGAGGATCAGCTGACACGGCGATCCGCGTCGTGCCAGTAGGGTTTGCGAAGAATGTCCTTGCGGACCTTCCCTGTCGGCGTGTGCGGCAACGCCTCGACGACGTCGACACTGGTCGGGCACTTGAAAGCGGCCAGACGGGTGCGCGTGAATGCAATGACGTCCTGGGGGCGCACCAAGTGCCCGGGGCGAGCCACGACGAGTGCCTTGACGGTCTCGCCCCAGCGCTCCGACGGAACACCGATGACGGCCGCCTCAAGTACGGGCTGGTAGGCAGCCAATACCTGCTCGACTTCGGCGGGGTATACGTTCTCGCCGCCGCTGATGATCATGTCCTTGTAGCGATCCCGCAAGTACAGGAACCCGTCGCCATCCAACAAGCCGATATCGCCGGTACGCAGCCAGCCATCCTCGCGCAACGCCGCAGCAGTCTCCTTCGGCTGCCGGTAGTAACCGCGAAAGTTCTGCACCGAGCGCGTCCAGATCTCCCCTTCGCTCCCCACGGGCTGTGCCAACCCCGTGGACGGGTCGGCAATCTTGATCTCCACCCACGGGTAGGGTCGGCCAACCGATGTGAGCCGATGCCCGGTGTGGTCTGGGGGGTCGAGTTGGGTTACGGCCCCGGTGGCTTCGCTGAGTCCGTAGACCTGACACAGATCGGCACCAAGCAGCGCCTGCGCGCGCTCTTGCACCGCTTGTGCCATGGGTCCGCCGGAGTAGGTGAGGCGACGAAGCGTTGGCCGCCGGCCCGTCCGTTCGATCTCGTCCAGGAGCGATCTCACCATGGTGGGAACGAGCAGCGTGGTCGTGATGTGGAGATGATCGCAGGCGTCCAGGATCGCGGCTGGATCGAATTCCCGCGTCAAGACCACCGGCGCACCAACGCTCATCGAGGCAATCACCCAGGCCAGGCCCGCGACATGAAACAGCGGCATGCAGGCCAAGCTCACGTCGCTAGGCCCGAGCTCCCACGCCCGGCTCGCACGAGTGATGATCGCCTGTAGGTTCTCGCGCCCATACATCGCGCCCTTGGGGCGGCCGGTGGTGCCCGAGGTGTAGAGCTGCACGACGACGCCTTCGTCCTCAGAGACGACGGCGGTGGTCGGGGGCAGAAAACTGGCCTCTGCATCGACGGTCGACACGGTCAGCAGCTCGGCGGTACTAACGATGCCGAACCGATGCGATCCGGCGGCCTCTGCCCGCGCCACTACCTCGCCGAACTCGTCGTCCGCGACGACGACCGGGCAACCGGCGTCCCCGATGAGTTCGGTCAATTCCCGTTCGGCCAGTCGCCAGTTCAGCGGTACGAACACGGCGCCGATATCCGCGCAGGCGAACAGCGTGACGATATGAGCGGAGCTGTTCTTGCCGACGATCAGCACCCGCTGGCCCGGTCCGACTCCGCGTCGACGCAGCAGCGCGGCCGCCGCGTGCGCCTGTCTGTCAACGCGGCTCCACGACCAATAATCAGTTCCCACGACAAGAGCGACTGCGTCAGGCTGGTCTCGCACAGATCGCTCCAACACTTGCGACAGCGGATTGATCGTCGGCGATTGCCACACGGCCCCAAGCGTCATCGCGCCTCCTTGCAACTACCGTTTTCGGACGGTCGTCCGAATCAGAGCAAATCTAACACCCGTCCGATTCGAGGGCAAGTGCTGATACCGTCACATACCGTGGCCTCGTTGAACCCGACCGTCGTGGAGACTAAAGCCGCGCGCACCCGGCGGCGCATCCTCGCCGCGGCCGCCGCAGAACTCACGCAGCACGGCTACGCCGCGACCAGCCTGCGCCGGATCGCCGAGGCCGCCGGTCTGCAACTCGGCAGCCTCTACTTCCACTTCACAACCAAGGACGAATTGCTCACGGAAGTGATGCGCGACGCCGTCGACACCACACTGTCGCGGATCGCGGCGGCCCTGGTCGCGCTGCCCGCAACGGCCACCCCAGCGGACCGCTTGACCACCGCAATCACCGTCCATCTCGCCGCCCTGCATGAAAGCCACGACCGGGGCGTCGCCGTGCTAGGCCTCGTCGGATCGACCTCCGGTGCCAGCGCCGGAGCGCGAGACCACGCGCGACGCTATCTGCAGAGCTGGCTGCCGCTGGTCGAGGATGCGCAGCGAGCGGGGGCTTTGCCCACCGACTTGGACCCGGCTTCAGTACGGGACCTACTCGTCGGCGGACTCAACAGCACGATGGGCTCTTACCAGTCCTCACCATCCGACGTCTCTGCACTGATTCACACCGCGGTCAGGCTATTCGTCCGTCACACCTAGACCACCTACGCTGGGCCGCGATCCTGTTCGCGTGGCCATGAGATGCCTGACGTCGCGCACCAACCCGCCGCGCCGCCCCACGGGAAGGTCGGCTGTGTCACAGAGCCTGGGCCGCTAGCTTCGCGGACAGTGAAACTGAAGAAGAAACGTACCGGGTACGCTGCAGCAATCGGCATAGCCTGTTCGTCAAGCCTGCTACCAGGCTTTTTGGGTCGGGGTGGCGGGATTCGAACCCACGGCCTCTTCGTCCCGAACGAAGCGCGCTACCAAGCTGCGCCACACCCCGCTTGAAGCCACGACAGCGTATCGCACCCGCCCGCCGAATCGCCAAAGCGGTTCTGGCTGGCGGTCCTGCCCAGATCACAGCCGGCGCGGTCCGGGGATTTACGCCACAGTTCGGCGTGGAATAACCGGGATGTCGGCGACCTTAAATACACTAAATACGCAGGTCGGTGCGAGGGAAGCGAGAGAATCATGACGGTGTTAGGCGCCGTGGTGTTCGGCGGATTCCTGGCTCTGGGTGTGCTGTGGCTGCTGGTGACCGCTCCGGGCAGTGACGTCGACGAGGGTTGGGCTCAATCCCACTGGCCCGAGCGTTCGAATTCGGTCAGCGCAGCCGCGGGCGTGGACGTGTCCAGCTCGTGGGCCTTGACCCACTCGTCGCAGAAGTAGGTGTCGGCGTAGCGGTCGCCGCTGTCGGCCAGCAGCGTGACCACCGAGCCGCTGCGACCATGGGCGATCATTTCAGCGAGCAGGCCGAAAGCTCCCCACAGATTGGTGCCGGTCGACGCGCCCACCCGACGGTTCAGCACCGCGCTGGCATGCCGGGCCGCCGCAATCGACGCGGCGTCGGGAACCGAAACCATCCGGTCGACCACGTCGGGCAGAAAAGACGGCTCGACGCGGGGCCGGCCAATGCCCTCGATCCGAGACGACGCAGCAACAACGATGTCGTACCGGGATTCGGCGTAGGCCGGATAGAACGCGGAATTCTCCGGGTCGACCACGCATAGCCGGGTGGCATGTCGCTGATAGCGGATGTAGCGGCCGATCGTGGCGCTGGTTCCTCCGGTGCCCGCCCCGACCACGATCCAATCCGGAACCGGATGCTGCTCGTCGCGCATCTGGACGAATATCGACTCCGCGATGTTGTTGTTGCCCCGCCAATCGGTGGCGCGTTCGGCGTTGGTGAACTGGTCCAGGTAGTGCCCGCCGGTCTCCTTGGCGACGCGTTCGGCCTCGGCGTAGACGTCGCTCGAGCTCTCGACGAAATGGCAACGGCCACCTTGTGATTCGATCAACGAGACCTTGGACGCACTGGTCGATGCGGGCATGACTGCGACGAACGGGAGGCCCAGCAGCGCGGCGAAGTACGCTTCCGACACGGCCGTCGACCCCGACGACGCCTCGACGACCGTGGTGTCCTCCTCGATCCAGCCGTTGCACAGCGCGTAGAGGAACAGCGAGCGGGCTAACCGATG
>DASQSQ010000211.1:0-3723 GCA_035642315.1 Mycobacterium sp. | reverse complement strand
ATCGTAGGCACCTTTGCACAGCCGCACCCTGGCCCCGGACGCGGCGAACTGTTCGCAGTCGCCCTGCGTGCGCCGCAAGTAGGCCTGCAAAACCACACCCAGCCAAGGGAAATCAGTCCGCAGATCGGCGGCGATCGACAGCGTTGAGTCCGTGGTGGTGTGGTCTTCGGCGTCCACCGTCACCCACACGCCGACCTGCTCGGCCCGCTCGCAGATGGTGTGTGCATTCTCTAACGCGATCTTCTCGCCGTCGCGGTCCAGCGCCTGCCCCAACGCCGACAGCTTCAGCGATACCTCCAGCGGACGCACACCGTCATGGGTGGAATCCGTTCGCCGGCCCAGTGCAGCGAGAAGCTGAAGATTGGCACGCATGGCGGCATTCGCACCGGCGGTGTCGGTGACATCCTCGCCGAGGTAGTCGATGCTGACCAGCCGGCCCGAATCACGCAGGGCCGCAACACTGTCCAGCACCCGATCAAGCGACGCACCCGGTACGAACCGGTGCACCACACTGCGGGTGACCGGCAACCGTTCGGCCGTGCGCCGCAACGCAGCGGAGTGGCTGGCGGCCAGGATCGCCGGGCGCAGCGTTTTGGCGAACAGGCCGGACATCACCGCTGCGCCATGTGCGGATAGTTGTGATCGGTGGCCGGGACGAACGTCTCCTTGATCGAGCGTGCTGAGGTCCAGCGCAACAAGTTCAGCTGCGATCCGGCCTTGTCGTTGGTGCCCGACCCGCGGGAGCCGCCGAACGGCTGGCGGCCCACCACCGCACCGGCCGGCTTGTCGTTGACGTAGAAGTTGCCCGCCGCGAACCGCAGTCGGTTCTGCGCGGTCAGCACGGCCTCGCGGTCGTCGGCGATCACCGCACCGGTCAACGCATACCGTGATCCGGTGTCGATGACGTCGAGGATCTGCTCGTACTGATCGTCGGGGTAGACGTACACCGACAGCAGCGGACCGAAGTACTCGGTGGCGAACGCCTCGTCGGTCGGATCGTCGGACAACAACACGGTCGGGCGCACGAAATAGCCTTCGCGGTCGTCGTATTCGCCGCCGACCGCGATCGTGACGCCAGCCGCACCTTTTGCCCGTTCGATCGCGTCGACGTTCTTGACGAACGCGCGCTCGTCGATCAACGCGCCGCCGAAGTTGGCGAAATCGGTGATGTCGCCGTACGGCAGCTCGGCGGTGGCCGCCAGGAAGTCGTCGCCCATCTGCTGCCACACCGAGTGGGCGATAAATGCCCGCGATGCCGCCGAACACTTCTGCCCCTGGTAGTCGAATGCGCCGCGGATCAGCGCGGTGCGCAATACATCCGGTTGCGCCGAGGCGTGTGCGAGCACGAAGTCTTTACCGCCGGTCTCGCCGACCAGCCGCGGGTAGCTGTGGTAGCGCTCGATGTTGGCGCCGACCTCACGCCACAGTCGCTGGAACGTTGCGGTGGATCCGGTGAAGTGGATTCCGGCGAGTCGCGGATCCGTCAGCGCCACATCGGAAACCGCGTAGCCGTCACCGGCGACGAGGTTGATCACACCTGGCGGCAATCCGGCGGCTTCCAGCAGTTGCATGGTCAGGTACGCGGCGAATGTCTGCGTGACGGATGGCTTCCACACCACCGTGTTACCCATCAGCGCGGGCGCGGTGGGCAGGTTCCCGGCGATCGCCGAGAAGTTGAACGGTGTTATGGCGTAGACGAATCCGTCCAACGGACGGTAGTCGGTGCGATTCCACTCCCCGTGCACGCTCAACGGCTGCTGCGCCAGGATCTGGCGTGCGAAGGCAACATTGAACCGCCAGAAATCGACCAGCTCGCAGGGAGCGTCGATCTCGGCCTGGTAGGCGGATTTGGATTGACCCAGCATCGTCGCTGCCGCGATCGTCTCACGCCACGGCCCGGCGAGCAGATCGGCGGCCCGCAGAAAGATCGCGGCGCGTTCGTCGAACGGGGTCGCCGCCCAACGTGCTTTGGCGGCCATTGCCGCCTCGACGGCAGCAGTGGCATCGGCATGGTCGGCATTCGTCAGCTTGCCCAGGGTCGCGGCATGCCGGTGTGGCTGCACGACGTCGATCTTCTTCCCCTTGCCCATGCGATGCGCGCCGCCGATCACATGTGGGAGGTCGATCGGGTCTTCGGCGAGTGCGGTCAGCGCGGCCTGTAGCCGGCTGCGTTCGGGCGAATTCGGTGCGTAATCGTGGACCGGCTCGTTGGCGGGCGGGGGTACATCGGTGATCGCGTCCATGTCCTCAGGATGACCGCCGCCGACCCGCCCAGGCTTGGCTGATCGGACAAGGCTTATCCGACTTGCTAGTAGAATCGGACAACATGGGCATGACGGGTGTCGGACTGGGCCAAATGCTGTTGGCCCTGGACACCACTGTGGTGAGCCTGGTCGAGGCTCCCCGCGGGCTAGACCTGCCGGTGGCCTCGGCGGCGCTGATCGACCCCGACGACATGCGGCTGGGCCTGGGCCGGGGCGCGGACTCGGCGGACGTGTTCTTTCTGCTCGGCGTCGCCGATAAAGAAGCCCAGCACTGGCTGGACACCGGCCCGGCCGATCGTGCGGCGGTGGCCATCTTCGCCAAGAATCCCTCCGTCGCCCTGGTGGAACGGGCCGTCGCAGCCGGCACGGCGGTGGTGGCTGTGGAGCCGCAGGCCCGCTGGGAGCGGTTGTACCGCCTGGTCAATCACGTTCTTGAACATCATGGTGACTGGGCTGATCCGCGCTACGACTCGGGCACGGACTTGTTCGGCCTGGCGCAGTCGCTGGCCGACCGCATTCACGGCATGGTCAGCATCGAGGACGAGCAGTCGCACGTGTTGGCGTATTCGGCGTCCAACGACGAAGCCGACGAGTTGCGGCGGCTGTCGATCCTGGGCCGCGCCGGACCGCCCGAGCATCTGGAGTGGATCGGCCAATGGGGGATCTTCACTGCGCTGCGGGCCAGCGGCGAGGTGGTCGGGGTCGCCGAACGTCCGGAGTTGGGTCTGCGCCCCCGGTTGGCCGTCGGCATTCATCAACCGGCCCGGGATGCGCGACGCGCGCCGGCCTTCGCCGGCAGCATCTGGGTGCAACAAGGCTCCCGCCCGTTCGCGGACGACGCCGAGGAGGTGCTGCGCGGAGCCGCCGTACTGGCCGCCCGCATCATGTCGCGGCTGGCGGCCAGGCCATCCACGCACGCACTGCGGGCCCAGGAGCTACTGGGTTTGACCGACGGCGGATCGGTCGATGTGGAGACCATCGCACGAGAACTCGGCATCGCGGCCGACGGCAACGCCGCCCTGATCGGTTTCTCCACCTCCGGCCAGCACGCCCGGCTCGCCGATGTGCTGGCGCTGAGCGCCAATGCTTTTCGGGCTGACGCGCAGGTGGCGTCTCGTGATTCGCGGGTCTACGTGTTACTGCCGCATAACCCGAAGCCGTCGTCGGTCACCTCCTGGATTCGCGGTACCATCGGCGCGTTGCGCAGTGAACTGGGGTGGGGGTTGCGGGCCGTCATCGCCGCGCCGGTCACCGGACTGGCCAGCCTGTCATTGGTACGCGCGGAGGTGGACCGGGTGCTGGATAGCGCTGAGCGCCATCCGGATTCGTTCGGCCGGGTGACGTCGCTGGCCGAGGCGCGCAGCACCGTGCTACTCGACGAAATCGTCACGATGGTCGCCGCCGACGCGCGGCTGGTCGACCCACGGGTGCGCGACCTGCAAGCCCGCGACCCGGCGTT
>DASQSQ010000210.1:0-3355 GCA_035642315.1 Mycobacterium sp. | reverse complement strand
ATCGGGGGAGAAGCCGCCGGTTTCGCTGAAAGCATCGCCGCGCGGCGAGACCGTGCGAACGTCGGACAACGATGGTGTGCCGTCTTGGCCGATGTCGAAGTTGGCCACCTTGATCTCCCAATAGCCGGCGAACCGGTTCGGGTTCAAGATCTTGGGGACTTTGGTGCGCTCGGTCCATTCCAGCAAGCGGCCGTCGGGTGAAAATTCCGGAATGATCGTGCCGTGGTCTTTGTCGGTCGCGACGTCGGTGAGCTGCCAGGCGTGTGAACCGTCGGCGTTGGCCACCCACAGGTCGGAGTAGCTGCCCCAGCCGGGCGTGGCGGGTACCGAGTTGCCGGGGTGATCGGATTTCTCGGCGACGAAAGCGATGAACTGGCCCGACGGGCTCCACACCGGTGTGCCGGTGGTGCGCTGCGGGAAATTCGGCGTACCGAGTCCGAACTGCACGGGGTTCGCACCGTCCGGTTTGACCGTATAGACGTGGTATCGCCCGTCGCTGCCCTTGGCGTTGTAGGCAAGCAGACCGCTGGCCTTCGACCAGTCAGCGCCGAAGGCGTCCTTTTGGAACACCTGATAGCTGATCGGCGGGCCACATCCGGGACGCCCGACCGACCGTCCGGGCGTTGATCCGGAACCGTGCTCCGCGACTGGCCGGTGCGCGCACGACGTGCAGACAACAACCGGCAAGACCGACAGCAATACGCAGGCACGCAGGGCAGCGGCCGAAAACCGCGACAACATGAGCAACCCCGACACCGTCCCGTCGCATCGGCCCGCATGAGGAATTTGGCTCTGAGCAGGTCTTCACCTAGACTCTAGGGGTTGCCGTGGGCAGACCTCGGCTGGCGCCAGTCAGCCCCGCGTGCCCTTCGGTGACGAAGACCATGCATGACAGGTCGGGCGGATGATGTCCGCCGGCGTGCCAGTGCCTGGCTGTGATACGTGAACCAGGTCAGGAGATCGAGTGATTCAGCAGGAATCGCGGCTGAAGGTGGCCGACAACACCGGCGCCAAGGAGATCTTGTGCATCCGTGTACTCGGCGGCTCGGGACGGCGGTACGCCGGGATCGGCGACGTCATCGTGGCGACGGTGAAAGACGCCATCCCCGGCGGCAACGTCAAGCGCGGTGAGGTGGTGAAAGCCGTGGTGGTGCGCACCGTCAAGGAGCGCCGCCGCGCCGACGGCAGCTACATCAAGTTCGACGAGAACGCCGCCGTCATCATCAAGCCCGACAACGACCCGCGTGGAACCCGCATTTTCGGGCCGGTCGGCCGGGAACTGCGGGAGAAGCGCTTCATGAAGATCGTCTCGCTGGCCCCGGAGGTGTTGTAGGTGAAGATCCACAAGGGTGACACCGTCCTGGTCGTCTCAGGCAAGGACAAGGGCGCCAAAGGCAAGGTGCTGCAGGCCTACCCGACTCGCAACAAGGTGCTCGTCGAGGGTGTCAACCGGATTAAGAAGCACACTCCGATCTCTACCAACCAGCGCGGAGCGCGGTCGGGCGGGATCGTCACGCAGGAAGCCCCGATCCACGTCTCCAACGTGATGGTGGTCGACTCAGACGGCAAGCCCGCTCGGGTCGGCTATCGAGTCGACGAGGAGAGTGGCAAGCGGGTCCGCATCTCTAAGCGCAACGGCAAGGACATCCAGGCATGACCACGGTAGAGACTCCAGAGAAAGTTCGGCCACGGCTCAAAGTGCGCTACCGCGAAGAGATCCGGGACGCGCTCAATCAACAGTTCAAGTACGCCAACGTCATGCAGACCCCGGGCGTGGTGAAGGTTGTGGTCAACATGGGCGTCGGCGACGCCGCCCGCGATGCCAAGCTGATCAACGGTGCCGTTAACGACCTGGCGCTGATCACCGGGCAGCGGCCGGAGATCCGCAAAGCTCGAAAGTCCATCGCGCAGTTCAAATTGCGCGAGGGCATGCCGATCGGTGCGCGGGTGACCCTGCGCGGCGACCGGATGTGGGAGTTCCTCGACCGGCTCACATCGATTGCGCTGCCGCGTATCCGCGACTTCCGCGGGTTGTCGCCCAAGCAGTTCGACGGCTCCGGCAACTACACCTTCGGGCTGGCCGAGCAGTCGGTGTTCCACGAGATCGACGTGGACAAGATCGACCGGGTCCGTGGCATGGACATCACCGTCGTCACCTCAGCGACGACCGACGACGAAGGGCGAGCGCTGTTGCGGGCCCTCGGCTTTCCGTTCAAGGAGAACTGACCACATGGCGAAGAAGGCATTAGTCAATAAAGCCGCGCGTAAGCCCAAGTTCGCGGTGCGCTGCTACACGCGCTGCAACAGGTGCGGCCGCCCGCGCGCGGTCTTCCGCAAGTTCGGACTGTGCAGGATCTGCCTGCGCGAGATGGCGCACGCGGGCGAGTTGCCCGGCGTGCAGAAGAGCAGTTGGTAACAGACCCAGAACAGGTGCGCAGCAGGCCCACTGGAGGATTCTTGTTGGGAACCGCCGCGAGGAAGGCAACACCGCTGTCATGACCGCGATGTCGACGATGCAGAGCGTAGCGATGAAGAGGAGCAGCGCTCGATGACTATGACGGATCCGATCGCAGACTTTTTGACACGTCTGCGCAACGCCAATTCGGCGTACCACGACGAGGTGACGCTGCCGCATTCGAAGATCAAGGCCAACATCGCCGAGATCCTCAAGCGGGAGGGTTACATCACCGACTACCACACCGAAGACGCGCGCGTCGGTAAGGCGTTGGTCGTCCATCTCAAGTACGGGCCCAGTCGGGAGCGCAGCATCGCGGGTCTGCGGCGGGTGTCCAAGCCGGGGTTGCGGGTGTACGCGAAATCCACCGGCCTGCCGCGGGTGCTCGGCGGCTTGGGGGTGGCGATCATCTCGACCTCCTCGGGTCTACTGACGGACCGTCAGGCAGCCAGACAGGGCGTGGGCGGCGAAGTCCTCGCGTTCGTGTGGTGAGGGCGGAGAGGTAGCGGAAAGATTATGTCGCGCATTGGTAAGCAGCCGGTTCCGGTTCCCGCCGGAGTCGACGTAACGATCGACGGCCAGAGCGTCTCGGTGAAGGGACCCAAGGGCACCCTGGACTTGACCATCGCGGAGCCGATCACGGTGTCGCGCAATGACGACGGTGCGATCGTGGTCACCCGCCCCGACGACGAGCGGCACAACCGCTCACTGCACGGGCTGTCACGCACCCTGGTGTCCAACCTGGTCACCGGCGTGACGGAGGGTTACACCACCAAGATGGAGATCTTCGGTGTCGGTTACCGGGTGCAGCTAAAGGGTTCCAATCTCGAGTTCGCGCTGGGGTATAGCCACCCCGTGGTGATCACGGCCCCCGAGGGCATCACGTTCGCGGTCCAGTCG
>DASQSQ010000209.1:0-3129 GCA_035642315.1 Mycobacterium sp. | reverse complement strand
GCGCCCACACCGCATGCTCGCGTGAGGATCCGGTGCCGAAATCGGGTCCGGCGACCAGCACTGAACCCCTGTCGAACGGACTGAGATTGAGCACAAAAGACGGATCGGTCCGCCAGGCGGCGAACAAACCATCCTCGAAACCCGTTCGGGTCACCCGCTTCAAATAGACGGCGGGAATGATCTGATCCGTGTCCACATTGGACCGCCGCAGCGGCACTCCGATACCCGTGTGGGTGTGAAAAGCGTCCATTTCAATTCTCCCTCTTCTCAGTTCAAGTCGGCCGGGGCGGAGAGTTTTCCGCGCACCGCGGTGGCGGCGGCGACGGCAGGCGACACCAAGTGAGTACGGCCGCCCTTGCCCTGGCGTCCTTCGAAGTTGCGGTTCGACGTTGCCGCGCACCGCTCCCCCGGCGACAGCTGGTCCGGATTCATCCCAAGGCACATCGAGCACCCGGCCTGCCGCCACTCGGCACCGGCGGCCGTGAAGATTTCGCCCAGCCCCTCTTTTTCGGCCTGCGCGCGAACCCGCATCGACCCCGGCACGACCAGCATCCGCACTCCGTCGGCGACTTTGCGGCCACGCAATATATCGGCTGCCGTCCGTAAATCCTCGATCCGGCCGTTGGTGCACGAACCGACGAACACGGCATCCACCGCGATGTCACGCATCGGGATTCCGGGTTGAAGGTCCATGTACGCCAGCGCTTTCTCGGCGGACTGGCGCTCGTTGTCATCGGTCATCAGTTCAGGGTCGGGCACCGCGGCGCCCAACGGCACTCCCTGCCCCGGATTGGTCCCCCAGGTGACGAACGGCGTCAAAGACGCGGCATCCACATAGACCTCGGTGTCAAACTCGGCACCTTCGTCGGTTCGCAACTGATCCCAATAGGCCAGTGCCGCATCCCACTGCGAGCCGGTCGGAGCATGCGGGCGGCCGCGCAAGAATTCGTAGGTGGTCGCATCGGGTGCCACCATCCCCGCCCGGGCCCCGGCCTCGATACTCATGTTGCAGATCGTCATCCGAGCCTCCATCGACAGTGATTCGATGGCGCTGCCGCGATATTCGATGACGTGGCCTTGACCGCCGCCGGTGCCGATCTTGGCGATCACCGCCAAGATGATGTCCTTGGCCGTCACACCGGCAGGCGGCTGCCCGTCGACGTTGACCGCCATCGTCCTAAACGGCCGCAGCGGAAGCGTCTGCGTGGCCAGCACATGCTCGACCTCAGAAGTGCCGATTCCCATTGCCAATGCACCGAATGCGCCGTGTGTAGAGGTGTGGCTGTCACCACACACGATCGTCATTCCCGGCTGCGTCAGACCCAGCTGCGGGCCGACGACGTGCACAATGCCCTGCTCGATATCGCCCATCGGGTATAGGCGGATCCCGAATTCGTCGCAATTACGCCGCAGTGTCTCGACCTGGTTGCGGGAGACGGGATCGGCGATCGGCTTGTCGATGTCGATGGTCGGCACATTGTGGTCTTCGGTGGCGAGCGTCAATTCGGGCCGGCGCACCGGGCGCCCGGCCAGGCGCAGACCATCGAATGCCTGTGGGCTGGTGACCTCGTGGACCAGATGCAGATCGATATAGATCAGGTCGGGCTCGGTGTCCCCGCCGGAGGCCACCACATGGTCGTCCCAAACCTTCTCCGCCAGCGTGCGGGGGCGCGCAGCGTCGTCGTGGGCTGAAGTTTTTGTCATGAGGTCATCCCAATTCTTGATCTCACTATGCGAGACGTTAGTATCTCACTATGAGACAGGATAGCGGCATCGGCGTCCTCGACAAAGCGGTGGGGGTGCTGGACACCATCGCGGAATCACCATGCGGACTGGCCGAATTGTGCGATCGCACCGGTCTGCCCAGAGCCACCGCACACCGATTGGCCGCGGGCCTGGAGGTCCATCGCTTGCTCGCGCGCGACGGCGATGGGCGTTGGCGGCTGGGTCCGGCCGTCAGCGAGCTCGCCGCTCGCGTCCACGACCCACTACTGAGCGCAAGCGCAACGGTGCTGCCGCGGCTGCGCGAGATCACCGGCGAAAGCGTGCAGTTGTACCGCCGCGAGGGCAGCTCGCGGATCTGCATCGCGGCGGTGGAACCGCCTGCGGGCCTTCGCGATACCGTTCCCGTCGGAACGCGCTTACCGATGACGGCCGGCTCCGGCGCCAAGGTGCTGCTGGCCTACGGCGACGACGCCACTCGGCAGGCGGTGCTGCCCGGCGCGAAATTCAGCGACCGCACGCTCGCCGAAGTTCGGCGACGCGGTTGGGCGCAAAGCGCAGCCGAGCGCGAACCCGGAGTGGCGAGTGTGTCAGCGCCGGTGCGCGACGGCCATGGTGCGGTGATCGCCGCGATCTCGGTGTCGGGTCCCATTGACCGCATCGGCCGCCGCCCCGGCGCGCGCTGGGCCGCCGATCTGCTGGCGGCCGCCGACGCCCTTACGCGCCGACTGTAAATCGCCCGCCAGATAAGCCCGTAGTAGCGACCTGAGACACTGTCGCCATGGGAACCAACCAGCGCGCGAGCATCGTCATGTCCTCCGACGAGATCGCCGATTTTGTCACCAAAAGCCGTACCGGGACACTGGCCACCATCGGCTCCGACGGCCAGCCGCACTTGATTGCGATGTGGTACGCCGTCGTTGACGGCGAAATCTGGCTAGAGACCAAGGCCAAGTCGCAGAAGGCGGTAAACCTCAAAAGAGACCCGCGGGTGAGCTTCCTGATCGAGGACGGCGATACCTACGACACGTTGCGCGGAGTGTCCTTCGAAGGCGTTGCGGAGATCATCGACGATCCCGACGTCTCGCACCGGGTCGGGGTCAGCGTGTGGGAGCGCTACACCGGTCCCTACAGCGACGACATGAAGCCGTTCGTCGAGCAGATGATGAACAAGCGGGTCTGCGTGCGCATCGTGGCTCGTCGCTCGCGTTCCTGGGATCACCGCAAGCTGGGCCTGCCGGCCATGCCGGTGGGCGGATCGACAGCTCCGGCCGTGCTGGGGACCGGCAGGTAAATCTTGTTTGTAGCCCCGATGGGATTCGAACCCACGCTACCGCCGTGAGAGGGCGGCGTCCTAGGCCGCTAGACGACGGGGCCGGAACCGATCCGAGGTGCCAGCATAGCTCA
>DASQSQ010000208.1:0-2153 GCA_035642315.1 Mycobacterium sp. | reverse complement strand
ATCGAAATCGACATCACGCCCGAAGCCCGTCGGATGATCGCCGAACACGGCTACGACCCGGTGTACGGTGCCCGGCCGTTGCGCCGCTACATATCCCACGAAGTGGAGACCAGGATCGGACGTGCGTTGCTGCGCGGCGATATTCAAGCCGGCGGCAAGGTCCAGGTCACGGTGGCCAGTGGCGAACTGTCGGTGTCCTGCTCCGAACCGGCCCTCGCCGCCTAAGGGGCCAACGGGGCATGGAAACCACCACCGTCACCTGCCCACACTGCGGCAAGCGCAACCGGGTTCCGGCCGCCGCCGAAGGCAAGCCCCGCTGCGCCAACTGTCACCAATGGCTGCCATGGATCGCCGCCGCCGACGACAACAACTTCGCCGACGTCGTCGAGAAGTCTTCGGTGCCGGTGCTGGTCGACTTGTGGGCAACCTGGTGCGGGCCGTGCCGCATGGTCAGTCCGGCGCTCGAACAGCTCGCCGCCGAACGTGCCGGAAACCTCAAGCTGGTCAAGATCGACGTGGACAACGCGCCGCGACTGTCGCAACGGTTCACCGTGCGTGCGGTGCCGACATTGCTGATCGTCGACCACGGCGAGGTCGTGTCGCGGCAAGCGGGCGCTGCTCCCGTTGCAGCGCTGCGGTCCTGGCTCGACAAAGCGCTTTCGGAGAACGCGGCGAGGGGACCAACGTGATGACCTCGGTATATACGGACCCCCACGTGGCCGCGATCCGGCCGGTGAGCCCGCGTACCCCAAACGGTTGTGAGGAATGCCTGCGTCTCCGCACGCCCTGGGTCCATCTGCGACTGTGCCTTACCTGCGGACATGTCGGCTGCTGCGACTCGTCGCCGATGAGGCATGCGAGGGGCCACGCCCACGCCACCGGCCACCCGATCGTGCAGTCCATGGAACCGGGCGCGAAATGGCGTTGGTGTTACGTCCACGAGGACTATGTCTAGCGTTTCGAGCACTGAACACGCCGAGGCGCCGCTCGCCGAAACTCCGGACATCCACGGCGCCTACCCGCGCCTGTCCGATGACCAAATCGAAATCCTGGAAACCGGCGGCGTCCGGCGTCCGATCCGACCCGGGGACATTCTGGTCCGAGAGGGCACGTGCTCCGACGAGTTCTTCGTGATTCTGTCGGGAAAAGTCGCGATCATCGCCGAGGACGACACCGGGAAGCGCCGGATCATACGGGTGCACGGGTCCCGCCGATTCCTGGGTGAACTCGGCGATCTCGAGGGCCGGGCCGCCTTCTACACGGCGGAAGTGGTCGAGGCTGGGGAAGCCCTCGCAGTCCCCGCTGGCCGCGTGCGCCGCCTGGTCGCTCATGACCTGGTTCTTAGCGACCTGATCCTGCGCGCATATCTGATGCGCCGCTCGCTGCTCATCGAGCAGGGCGCGGGTTTCCGGATAATCGGCTCCTGCTACGACCCCGACACCGCACGATTGCGGGAGTTCGCCGCTCGCAACCACCTGCCGCACCGATGGCTGGATCTGGAACGCGACGGGAACGCCGAGCGGCTGTTGCGCCGCTTCGGGATATCGCCTCAGCACACCCCGGTGGTGATCTGGGGTCGCGACGTGCTGCGTAACCCGACGAACAAGGAACTCGCTCGTCGTGTCGGATTACCGGTGCCAGACCGGGTGCAGGACGAACGCGACCTGGTTGTGGTGGGCGCCGGCCCGGCTGGGCTCGGGGCCGCCGTGTACGGCGCATCGGATGGGCTGCGCACCACCGCCATCGAGTCGACTGCCGTCGGCGGGCAGGCTGGCACATCGTCTCGGATCGAGAACTACCTGGGATTCCCCGCAGGAATCTCCGGTGCGGATCTTGCCGAGCGAGCAGCGCTGCAGGCCGTCAAGTTCGGCACCAGGATCGCTGTCTCAGCGGACGCCACGGAGTTGGAATCCGAGGGCGGCCAGCACCAGATACGGTTGGCGGACGGCACATGCGTGATCTGCCGCGCGTTGGTTGTCGCGACCGGAGCGCGCTACCGCAAGCTTGCGGTCCCGGGGGTTGAGGCATTCGAGGGCAACGGGGTCTACTACGCGGCTACCAACCAGGAGGCGCTGGCCTGTGGCACCGACCCGGTTGTCGTTGTCGGGGGCGGAAATTCCGCGGGCCAGGCGACGCTTTATCTCGCATCGCGC
>DASQSQ010000207.1:0-5601 GCA_035642315.1 Mycobacterium sp. | reverse complement strand
CGCACGTTTTCTTGGCGCTGACGCATACAGTATGCGGCGACCTGGCTCGCGCCAACATGGAGCTGGCCGAATCAGTCCGGCGTTGCGATGATTTGGGGTTTCCCAAGAACGCCTACAACAGGGCACATACATACTTCATGGAAATCTGGGTCCAGCTGGAGAGCGGCCAAATCTCTGAGGCCGCCAACCTGGCCGCAGAGCTTCGCCAGCTGAGCGAGCAATCAGGCCTCGATTTGTGGCAAGCGGTCGGCGCGACCCAACGCGCTACCGTCAAAGGGCTTGCCGCACTGAGCGCCGGTGACGACGCGACCACACTGATCGCAAGGGCTGAGAAAATAGCCATGTGGGTGGACGGCTCGCGACTCATGCATCTCAACGTCTACTTGACTTTTCATGACGCGATCATCGGCCGCCTCCTGGTCGCAGCGGGCCAGCCGGAGAGAGCGCGCCAACGATTGGAGATGGCGCTGCGCCACGCGGAAGAAACCGGGATGCACTTCTACGACGCCGAGCTGATGCGCGTCCGCGCTCACACGTTCACCGACTCGCAGGAACGTCGGGACGCCTTGGCCGCCGCGCTTGATTTGACCCGCCACCAGGGCACGACGCTGTTCGAATTACGTTGTCTGTTAGATCTTTTCGATCTGGACGGGGATAGCTCCGGGGTGGCCGACGTTGTCCGGCGCTTCCCAGGTGATGCCCGTTGGCCGGAACTCGCACGGGCACAACGGATTCTCGCGTAACGCTGCGGTCACCGAAGGGGTGGCAACAGGAAAGCTCTATTCATCTCGTCCGGGGTATTCGTGATTCCCTCGAGCGCCCGTATGTTGGCAGCAACGTCGCGGCTCTCGCGCTTGCCGATGACGCGGACAAGACGAGGAAACGGTGTGAACCGCTTGGGCGGTTGCAGGTACCAGGAACCCAGCGCTCCCGCCCAGGCAGCCTGGTGGAGTTGTTTCTCCCGCGCTCCGTCCGGGTGCATCGCCAGGCAAATTGCGAAGTACCAAGCAGACTTACGTAACTTCTTCAGCACCCGCCTGATCACCCAGACCTCCGGTGTCAGCCGGCGGATCCAGCGCAGGTCCGGAGAGAGTTGGTCGATGACATCGAGGGTGCCGGGAACCTGAGAGGCCAGGATGGCATTGACGCGGTTGAAATCGTTCTCCAGTGTGTTCAGCGAGTTAGCCGCAATCGCCACGACGGCCAGCCCCAGATCGAACGTGATGTGTGCATTCAACCCTGTCATCATCTGCTGCAGGATGATCGGCTTATGGTTCTGGTCGCCGACAAACGCGACTTCCCAGGGAACTGTGGGAGGTTGGTGATCGTCCGGGTAGAAGTACGCGTTCAACGCGTTGAAGTAGCGCGTCGCGAAGACCAGATCGAGCTGCTCGATCCGGGGCCCGTCGTCGAACACACCGTCTTTGATTGCTTTGCGAATGGCCACGGTGGTCCGCTTGTACAGCGCGGCGAAGTAGCCGATGCGGCTTTCTGTTTCGATGGCCCAGGCGATGACCTGATCGATGTTGCGCAAAACATCGTCGATGGTTGCGGGCTTTTCGAGGCGTGCCAGCCTGAGCGACGGGTGGGGAGACACGGCAGCAGACATCTCAGCAGGACCTCCGGTTCAATCGATCCCCACGTAGCCCAACCTGCGCTCGGATGGGGGCCGCGGCGACCATTGTCAACGGGGTACTGGTAGGGAAATCACTGCTCAGCGCATCGATTTTCACCCGTCGGAGGATCGTCGCCAGGGCGAGGGTCGCCTCGAGCATCGCGAAATGATCGCCGATGCATCCTCGCGGGCCACCACCGAACGGCAGGTACTGCCACCGATCTCGGCCTTTGGAGCGCTCCGGACTGAACCGGTCGGGGTCGAAACGCAGAGGATCTTCCCACAGCGCGGGGTCGCGATGCATGGCGTAGATCGCGACGATGGCGACCGTGCCTGCGGGCAGGCGGTAGCCATCCACCTCGATGTCGGCCATCACCGTCCGTCCCACCGCCGGCGCCGGCGGGCACAAGCGCATCGCCTCGTGCAGAACCTGCAAGGTGTAGCGCAGTCGTGGCACATCCTCGTGGGTGAGCCGGCGGTCGCCGAGTGCTTCGGCTTCCGCGGCCACCCGTCGCTGGAGGTCGGGCCGATGACCCAACGCCCACAGCGCATAGGTCAGCACGGTGGAGGTGGTGTCATGGCCGGCGAGCAGAAACAACACCAACTCGTCGCAGATCGCGCGATCCGACAACGGCTGGCCGGTCTGCGGGTCGGTGGTCTGCATCAAGGCACGCACCAGTGGCGCGTCACGTGTCGGGTCGGCTTGGCAGGCGCGGAGGATCTCGGCCGCGAACGCGTGGAGCGAGGCGCTCGCCGCGCGGGCCCTCCGCTGCCCACGGGTGGGCCACCAGCGTGGCGGGTTGACCGGGCGCAGTCCCCGATCGGCTGCCCACTTGCCCCCGATGCGAAGCGCGTCGCCCACCATCTCCGTTCGGTCGGCCAGATCGGTTGCCAGTATCGAATGGCCCAGCGCTCGCAACGTCAGGTCGCGGCATTCGGCGTCCAGATCGACCGCGGCCCCGAGTGCCCAGCGGTCGGCAAACTGTTCGGCGACCTCCGCCATGCGCCCGGCGAACTGGGGAACGCGTTGTTTGGTGAAGATCGGCTGCAGCGCGCGGCGGCGCGGCAGCCACTCGCGATGCGGCATCACCAGCAGGTTGTCGCCCACCAGCCGACGGAGCTCTACGGCGATAGGCGTTGCCGCGCGCTCGGCGAATGCGTCCGTGCGCGCCAAGACGTCGTGGGCACCCTGCGGGGAGGAGACAAACACCAGCGGCGGCATCATCCACCGCGGCCCCAGCACATTTCGGGTCACCGGTCCGCCCGCGTCCCGCAACAGCTCCAGACCGCTGTCGAACTGTCTGGCCGCCGCCAGCCGACGCCAATACGGCAGCGGGTTCTTCGGCGCCAGCGCCAGCACGTTGATGTCTCGGCCTGCGGTAAGGGCTGGTTCCGTGGTCGTCGCCGTCATGTCCGTCAGCGTGGGTTACTGAGGCGGCGCAGTCACGAGTAGTCGACTACTTCACCGGTACTTGAGTAGTACCGGCCGTAATACGAGTAGTCGGCTACGCGTGCTTGCCGACCGTCACCGGCCGTACGTTCCACACATCATCACAGGCCCACACCGTGGAGGCGATCATGTCCATCGAGGCAACACAAGACGTCGTCACCGACGCCCAAGCGAGCGCAGTTAATGACGAGCTGTTAGAGCTGCTGGTCACCGAGCCACAGCCACCGGTTGTGATCACCGAACAAGAGGTGATGCTCGGGACCGCGGCCGCGGTGTCGCCACGGTCCGACCCCATCACCCACCGGATAATGGACGCGCTTCGTGTCGTCGGCGCCGCCTTTGGCCCGCCGCCGCCGCGGCCCCACTATGCTCCTCGGGCCGCGTACATCGAGCGCGCCGCCATGGCGAGGGAAATGGACAGGCTATGAGCCGCCCTGGCCGGCTCGTAACATCTTGACCAGCTCCTCGCGAGACTCGGCGCCCAAGCGCTGATATGCGCGATACACATGTCCCTCAACGGTGCGCACCGACGTGACAAGCCGCTCGGCGATCTGCTTGTTGGACAAGCCCGCCGCCACCAGTTCGATGATCTCGCGTTGCCGGCCGGTCAACGGTTGGCCTATCGGGTTTCGCAGCGCCGGCGTGCACAGGCCGCCGCATTCAGTGGCCAGCTCTTGTGCCAACGCCGCGGCATACAGACTGCGCTTGCGCTGCTGCTTGCGGCTGAACGCCACCGCCGCCTGGGCGGCGACGTCGGCGGCAGCGGCCCGATCGCCGAGCGCCCGGTAGTCAGCTGATGCTGCGAGCAGACCCTCGCCATCGTCGGCCCCCAACGATTCGGTATGCCGCGCAACGGCATCAGCGATCGGAAGCGCTAATTCAGCAGCCAGCTCTCGCGCGCGTGTCGCCCCTGACGTGTCGCCCCATTGTGCCGCCACTTGCAAGCAGGCCACTTCATGCGTTGGCTGATTGCGATTGCGCGCATCCTCGCCGGCGGCATGGGCGACCGAGATCGCCTCGGTCAGGAACCCGCCGGCCGCCAGCGCCCAGCCGCGGGCCACGGCCAGAGCGGTATACATGAACACGTAGTCGTCCGGCACGCATTGTCGTGCTTCGGCGACCGCGGCGTTCGCGGGATCCGGCTGACCCAGCTTGGCGTGGGCTTCGGCCAGCGCGAAGCCGCTCGCGGGCCGTAGACCGGTGGTGACGCTGTGCTTTTCCGCCCCAGCCAGCCCTTCGTGCAGAAGTTTCACCGCGGCAGATATATTGCCCTGGGCGAGCTCGGCGTGGCCCAACAAGAACGCAAGGTTCGCATACGCGAGACCGGGCACGTCACCTGCCGATTCGGATAGTTGTTTGACCGAGCGCACGCACTCGTCGATGCGCCCGGTCAACCGGCAGGCCCGCGCGTAGACGGCGCCGTACCACAACCTCATCGGCGACGCCTGAGACGACGTGATCGCGCGGTCGATGGCCTGCGCCACGACGTCGGCGATGTCGTCGATTCTGCCGAACGCGCCCTGGGCGATGGTCAAGGCGATGGACGCCAACATGGCGTGAAAGTCCGGCAGTGTCGGCGAACTCAGCGCTGCCCGCGCCTTTTCCGCCGCTGTTTCGCAGCGGGCCATCACCGCGTCCACGCATGATTCGATCGCGGCGCGCTCGGCTCGCTCCGCCGCGGATTCCCGAGTTGCTGCGAGGCCGTCGAGAATGACGGACGCCTCCCGGGGTCGGCCCAGATTCCAGATCAGGTTCGCTGCCCGTACGGTCGCCCAGTGATGTCCGTCGGGTTCATCCACGCCGATCCCGGCTAGGAGCGCTTCGGCCTGGTCGCCGTGCCCACGCCCGGCCAGGCTGATCGCCCGCAGGCCGACTGCCTCGCTGAGCCCGGCATCGGCCGCGGCAGTGGCGAATCGGTCGGACAGATCAAGGTCGAGCAGCGTCATCGCGAAGCGCGCCGCCTCTAGAAATAGCTGCGGGTCGGGCGGGAGGTCTGATTCGAGGGTGAGCAGCGCCCGACGCACCGTCGCGTGCATGTCGGCGTCGGCGTCCTGGGCCAGCCGTTGCGCCAGCCCGCCCCGGATTCGGGACAGGTACATCTCGCTGGCCGCGGCGCGGCGAAGCTCACCGAACAGCGGATGGGCCAGTCGGGCCATTAGCCTGGAGCCGCTGCGCTCCACCGTGACCAGGCTCATCTGTTCGGCCGCCTCGAGATCGCGGCGGTGCACCAGGTCGCAGAGCGCGTCGACGGCCAGCGGCTCGTACTGCGACAACGTATCGACGACCAGCGCGACATCGGGGGCGAGCCGGCTCAATTGCCGACCGACCAAGGCGACGATGCTGTCCGACACCGCGACACGCTCGTCCCACATCCATACCCCGGCGACCTGCCGTATCGCGCCGGCGGCGATCTGGTCTTTCAGTAGTTGCCGCAAAAACAGCGCGTTGCCTCCGGTCAGTTTCCAGAAGCGCTTGGCACTGCGACTATCTACCGGGCCGCCGAACGTCGCCTCGATCATGCGGTGGGTGTCTTGAG
>DASQSQ010000206.1:0-6675 GCA_035642315.1 Mycobacterium sp. | reverse complement strand
TACGCCGTCGCCGGCGGCTTGGAGCTCGCGTTGTGGTGTGACCTGCGGGTGGCCGAGGAGACCGCGGTGTTCGGCGTGTTCTGCCGCCGATGGGGTGTGCCACTGATCGACGGGGGCACCATCAGGCTGCCCCGGCTGATCGGGCAGAGCCGGGCGATGGACATGATTCTCACCGGCCGCGCGGTCGACGCCGCCGAAGCGTTGGCGATCGGGCTGGCCAATCGCGTTGTGCCCAAAGGACAGGCCCGTGAAGCCGCCGAGCGGCTGGCCGCGGAGCTCGCCGCGTTGCCTCAGCAGTGCATGCGATCGGATCGGCTTTCGGCGCTGCACCAGTGGGGTGTGAGCGAATCAGACGCTCTTGATTACGAATTCGCCAGCATCTCCCGCGTTGCTGCCGAAGCGATGGAAGGCGCGGGCCGTTTCGCCGGCGGCGCCGGTCGCCACGGCGCCGCAGCGGTGTAACGGGCTCAGTAGTTCGGCAGCCTGAAGGAACGCGCGACCGCCAGCGACTGCCTGGCGACCAGCTTGCTGACGCCCGGGATACGCACTAATCGGATAACGACGTTGCGTAGCTTGGCGAGCCGGCCTGAGGAGAAACGCTCGGTTCTCAGCGCGTCGATGGCAAGCTTCTGACACCGCGCGACATACGGCGCAAGTAAACGTTGATACTGGGCGAATGCTGCTGCGTAATCGTCACCCGCAGTGCGCAGTTCGTGCGCCAGCACATACGCGCCGACCATCGCGAGGGTGGTGCCCATGCCCGAACGGGGCGAGGCGCACCAGGCCGCATCGCCGGTCAGGCATACCCGTCCGCGTGAGTAGGACGGCAGGTGGACTTGGGCGATCGAGTCGAAGTACACCTCGGCGGCCTCGCCGAGGCCCTCGAGCATGTTGGGCACCTCCCACCCCATCCCCGCATACCGCTCGGCGAACAGCCGCTTGTTGCCATCGGTGTCGCGATAGTCGAAATCGAGGTGACGGTCGGTGAGAAACAAGCTCGCTCGTGCCGGCTTGTCGGGGTAAATGCCCTGCAGCGCCGCGGTTCGACCGGCGTCGATGCACGCCATGCCGCAATGGTCGAGCCGAAGGCGGTTTTCGATGTCGAAGAATCCGAAACACTGACCCAGCTGAGTGACGTATTGCTCTTCCGGGCCGAACACCAATCGTCGTGTGCCAGAGTGCAGCCCGTCGGCGCCGATGACGAGGTCGTAGCTGCCGGTCGACGCGTCGCTGAAAGTTACGCTGACCCGTTGGCCGTCGTCGTCGAGCTCCGTAACACGAACACCGAAGCGGTAATTGACGTCCTCGCGTACGGCCTGATACAGGATGCGGGCAAGGTCGCCCCAGTGAATTTCCAGCTCGCCGCTGATCACTTCGGCGGGTAACCGACCGACTTCTTTGCCCTTGTCGTCGACGAGCACAAGCGGCCCCATCTGCGTGGCACTCGCCCGCACCTGAGCCAGCAAGCCCGTCTTCTCGAGCACGGCGAGCGCGGGTCCTCGAAAGTCGACGGCCTGCCCGCCCGTGCGCAATTCGCGGGCCTGCTCGACGATCGTCACGGCATGGCCTTGCTTGGTGAGCCAAAAGGCCAGGCTCGGTCCGGCGATACCGCCACCGTTGATGAGGACATCGAATGGCATTGCAGCCCTTCTTATTTCGCGATCGAGTTAAGGATCAAGCCGACTATGTGGACTAGCTGGCCTTGTTGATGGTGTTGCCGCTGCCGAGGTTCTCGACCTTGGGGTTGCCGTCCTTGTAGGTGATCGTGTTGTTGAAGCCGACAACGTTGAGATGTTTGTCGATCTTGTCGAAGGTGAGCTTGTTGTCGGCGCCGCCGATGCTCACCGTCCCGCAGGTGCCGTTGACGGTCAGAATGTTGTTGGAGCCGCCCACATTCAGCGACTTGCCGTCGCCGCAATCAAGAGTGGTGGTGGTACCGAGCGATGTGTAGTTGATCGTATTGCCGATGTCGAACTGCGCACCTGTGCTTGTTGTCGAGGGCGTCGAGCTCGTCGAACCGGGGGACGCGGTCGACGGCGCCGCGTTGTTGTTCTTGCCGCCGCAGCCGGCCATTCCGAATACCACAACGGCAGCAAGCGCGATCACCAACGTGCTGTGCTTGCGCATTTTTCGCCTCAACTCCCAACCTGACTGATGCGGTTGGTCATGCCGAGTTCCCGGCCGCGGTCCCAGACAACCGGCTGGCCGCTCTTGTAGAACACCGACTCGTTATACCCGTAGACGGTGATGTCGTGGATGACGTTGTCGGCGACGACGGTGTGGCCCGAGCCCATCACCGTCACCGCCCAGCAGGTGCCCAGCGCGTTGACGACGTTGCGCGTCCCGTCGACCAGCAGCGTGGCGCCATTGCAGTCGATCGTCTGCTCGACGCCCTCGCCGGTGATATGGGTGTCGCCGTTTTTGGCCTGCCCGGTCGGCGCGCCGGCGGCCAAGGTGAACGGGATCGCGATCGCACAGGCGGCCAAGATTCGGCAGGGGAGTGTCCAATTCACGGTGGCTCCTCTCGCTGCGCCGCGCGATCTGCTCCGAGGAGAGCGTACGCGGGCGGCAACCACCTCGGGCGGTTCCCACCATGCGGGCTGTCGGCAGACTAGAGTTCTTAGTTTGTCGGCCAAGCCGATCAACGCAACCCGAGGGGCGATCGCCATGCCAACTGAGCCGGAGTCATCGGCCGGCCGGTCGGGCGCCGGGTCAAAATCTGCGGCCCGCCCGGCCAGGCTGAGTCGCGACATCATCGTCAGCGCCGCGCTCGCCTTCCTGGATCGGGAGGGCTGGGACGCGCTGACGATCAATGCGCTGGCGAACCAGCTCGGCACCAAGGGGCCGTCGTTGTACAACCACGTCGACAGCCTGGAGGATCTGCGCCGCACGGTGCGGATGCGGGTGATCGACGACATCATCACCATGCTGAACCGTGTTGCCGAGGGGCGGGCCCGTGACGATGCCGTGCTGGTGATGGCGGGCGCCTACCGCAGCTACGCCCACCACCACCCGGGCCGGTATTCGGCGTTCACCCGGATGCCGCTTGGCGGCGAGGACCCCGAATACGCGGCCGCCACCAGGGGAGCGGCCGGCCCGGTGATCGCGGTGTTGGCGTCCTACGGTCTGGACGGCGATGAGGCCTTCCACGCGGCGTTGGAATTCTGGTCGGCAATGCATGGGTTCGTGCTGTTGGAGATGACCGGCGTGATGGATGACATCGTCGACACCGACACGGTGTTCTCGGACATGGTGTTGCGGCTGGCGGCGGGCATGGAACGCCGCAGCGAAGCCAACGCAACATAAGCCCCGGTAATGCCGCACCGGAGAGCGATGCGGCCGCTTTGACCTGCCCGACCGGCGACGGGTATTGTGGTAGCTCGTGCCTGGCGGCTTAAGGCGCTTCACCTAAGACGCGCGCGCCGGGCCAATTCGCATGTCCATGCCGCAACGAACAAAGTCTAGCGGCGAGCGCATGCGACACACCCGGCCGCGGGGGACCGCGACGGGGCATAACTGCAGTACAGAGACTTGAACCACCGAGAATCGAAGAGAAACATAGGAAGCCGGTAGATGCCAACCATTCAGCAGCTGGTCCGCAAGGGGCGCCGCGACAAGATCGCCAAGGTCAAGACGGCGGCCCTCAAGGGCAGCCCGCAGCGCCGTGGCGTGTGCACTCGCGTGTACACCACGACTCCGAAGAAGCCGAACTCGGCGCTTCGGAAGGTGGCGCGCGTCAAGCTGACAAGTCAGGTTGAGGTGACGGCGTACATCCCGGGCGAGGGTCACAACCTTCAGGAGCACTCGATGGTCCTGGTGCGTGGTGGCCGGGTGAAGGACCTGCCGGGTGTGCGGTACAAGATCATCCGCGGCTCGCTGGACACCCAGGGTGTCAAGAACCGCAAGCAGGCTCGCAGCCGTTATGGCGCCAAGAAGGAGAAGAGCTGATGCCGCGCAAGGGGCCCGCACCGAAGCGGCCACTGGTAAACGACCCGGTCTACGAATCGCAGCTGGTCACCCAGCTGGTCAACAAGATTCTCCTGAAGGGGAAGAAATCGCTGGCTGAGCGCATTGTTTATGGAGCGCTCGAACAAGCCCGCGAGAAGACCGGCACCGATCCGGTGATCACGCTCAAGCGGGCTCTCGACAACGTGAAGCCGGCCCTGGAAGTGCGCAGCCGACGCGTCGGTGGCGCTACCTATCAGGTGCCCGTCGAGGTCCGTCCGGAACGGTCCACCACGCTGGCGCTGCGCTGGCTGGTCAGCTTCTCCAAGCAGCGTCGGGAGAAAACCATGATCGAGCGCCTGGCAAACGAGATCCTGGATGCCAGCAATGGCCTGGGCGCCTCCGTCAAGCGACGCGAGGACACCCACAAGATGGCCGAGGCAAACCGCGCCTTCGCGCACTATCGCTGGTAGGCGCCGCACCGGCGCCAATTGGCATAGTGGCCGGGCGCGAACTGACAGCGAAGAACAAGCAATCGAAAGAGTGGGAAGACTTCTGTGGCACAGAAGGACGTGCTGACCGACCTCACCAAGGTCCGCAACATCGGCATCATGGCGCACATCGACGCCGGAAAGACGACGACGACCGAGCGCATCCTGTACTACACCGGTATCAGCTACAAGATCGGTGAAGTGCACGACGGCGCCGCCACCATGGACTGGATGGAGCAGGAGCAGGAGCGCGGGATCACCATCACCTCCGCGGCGACCACCTGCTTCTGGAACGACAACCAGATCAACATCATCGACACCCCCGGCCACGTCGACTTCACCGTCGAGGTGGAGCGCAACCTGCGCGTGCTCGACGGGGCGGTCGCCGTGTTCGACGGCAAAGAGGGTGTCGAACCCCAGTCCGAGCAGGTCTGGCGGCAGGCCGACAAGTACGACGTTCCCCGGATCTGCTTCGTCAACAAGATGGACAAGATCGGTGCGGACTTCTACTTCTCGGTGCGCACGATGGAGGAACGGCTCGGGGCCAACGCGGTGCCGATCCAGCTGCCGGTCGGCTCCGAGGGTGACTTCGAGGGCGTCGTCGACCTGGTCGAGATGAACGCCAAGGTGTGGCGTGGCGAGACGAAGCTGGGCGAAACTTACGACACCATCGATATCCCCGAGGAACTTCGAGAGAAGGCCGACGAGTACCGCACCAAGCTGCTCGAGGCGGTCGCCGAGACCGACGAGGCGCTGCTGGAGAAGTACTTCGGCGGCGAGGAATTGTCGGTCGAGGAGATCAAGGGTGCGCTGCGCAAGCTCACCATCAGTTCCGAGGCCTATCTGGTGCTGTGCGGTAGCGCGTTCAAGAACAAGGGCGTGCAGCCCATGCTGGACGCGGTCATCGACTACCTGCCTTCACCGCTTGACGTGCCGCCCGCCGAGGGCCACGTGCCCGGCAAAGAAGACGAGTTGATCACCCGCAAACCGTCAACCGACGAGCCGTTCTCGGCGCTGGCGTTCAAGGTCGCCACGCACCCGTTCTTCGGCAAGCTGACCTACGTCCGGGTGTACTCCGGCAAGGTCGACTCCGGCAGCCAGGTCATCAACGCCACCAAGGGCAAAAAGGAGCGGCTGGGCAAGCTGTTCCAGATGCACTCCAACAAGGAGAACCCGGTGGAGACCGCCTCGGCGGGCCACATTTACGCGGTGATCGGCCTGAAGGACACCACCACCGGCGACACCTTGAGCGATCCGAACGACCAGATCGTGCTCGAGTCGATGACCTTCCCCGACCCGGTGATCGAGGTGGCCATCGAGCCCAAGACCAAGAGCGACCAGGAGAAGCTGAGCCTGTCGATCCAGAAGCTGGCCGAGGAGGACCCGACCTTCAAGGTCCACCAAGACACCGAGACCGGCCAGACCGTGATCGGCGGCATGGGCGAGCTGCACCTGGACATCCTGGTGGACCGCATGCGCCGGGAATTCAAGGTCGAGGCCAACGTCGGCAAGCCGCAGGTCGCCTACAAGGAGACCATCAAGCGGTTGGTGGAAAAGGTCGAGTTCACCCACAAGAAGCAGACCGGCGGTTCCGGCCAGTTCGCCAAGGTGCTGATCAACCTCGAGCCGTTCCACGGCGAGGACGGCGCGACCTACGAGTTCGAGAATAAGGTCACCGGTGGGCGCATCCCCCGGGAGTACATCCCGTCGGTGGACGCCGGCGCCCAAGACGCTATGCAGTACGGCGTGCTGGCCGGCTACCCGCTGGTGAACCTGAAGGTCACCCTGCTCGACGGCGCGTTCCACGAGGTCGACTCGTCGGAGATGGCGTTCAAGATCGCCGGTTCGCAGGTGCTGAAAAAGGCTGCGCAGCAAGCGCAACCGGTCATCCTGGAACCCATCATGGCCGTCGAGGTCACCACACCCGAGGACTACATGGGTGACGTGATCGGCGACTTGAACTCCCGCCGTGGCCAGATCCAGGCCATGGAAGAGCGCAGCGGTGCGCGCGTGGTCAAGGCGCATGTGCCGCTGTCGGAGATGTTCGGCTACGTCGGCGACCTCCGGTCGAAGACTCAGGGCCGGGCGAACTACTCCATGGTCTTCGACTCCTACGCCGAAGTGCCGGCGAACGTGTCGAAGGAGATCATCGCGAAGGCGACAGGCGAGTGAGCATGCTTACGAGCAAGGAGCCGAGCCGTGATCAGCAGGACACCAGGGAGTAACCTGGCCCGGTTAC
>DASQSQ010000205.1:0-6231 GCA_035642315.1 Mycobacterium sp. | reverse complement strand
TTCATCTGAGTAGAGATCGCTGTAGATGTTCGCCGCGACTGTGGGTGTCGAGTGGCCCATGGTTTTTTGGACATAGCGAAGGTCAGCGCCGGAGGCCCGGGCCAGGCTGGCGTAGGTGTGGCGTAGATCGTGAATCGTTAGGGGCGCCAGCTGGGTTTTCTTCAGTGCTCGGGACCAGCGGGTGTGCCGGCGCCAGTTGTTTGATCTGAGGAAGCCGCCGTTCGGTGAGGTGAGCGCTTGTTCTGTAGGCGCGCGCTTATCGATTCGTGGTTTGAGTGCGTCGATGACGATTTGGGGAGTGGGACGGTTCGCACGGCGGCGCGCGTTTTAGGCGGGCCGACGATGATCCGGCCTTCGACTTCCGACACCCGGGCGGTCCCTGCCGAGCCTCCCATGCCATTCCGAATCCGGATCTGGAGGGGAGCGCTGAAGCGCGTGCGATGTGTTCGACCTGAAGGAGTTGTCACGGAACCCGGGGTTCCTTCGCTGGCCCGCCGCCTCTACCCGAAAGCCGGCCCCGTTATCGGGTGCACGGCCAACGGACCTCGTCTGCACACCGAGGTGTTCGGGCACGAGGACAGCTATCCGACCGCAGGGTTACCAGCAGAAGTCTGCATATTGCATCGGATGAATCAACCACAGCCCAATCCCTTTCAGGTGTCGTCACCTCGTTTCGGTGACAAGCACACGACGAGTCAGCCTGGAGGCTCCATGCCGCGCCGGTATCGCAGGTGAGCGTGAACAGAGACGGCATAGGGCTCGCGTTTGATACGACTCTGACGGTTGGGGTACGACGGGCCCGCGTGATCACGTGGGTAGATGGCGATGGCGACTATGCCGCGCAGTCTGTGGGTTAGGTGACGTGTCTGGAGCACATGACGTGCCCGTCCTGGCTGTCGATGAGGAAGTGCTGCTCACCGAGGGAAGTCACAGCCTGCTGCTGGAGGACGCGTCGTCGACACCCAGCTATGCATCGGCGGTCCGGTTCGGGACATGCTCATGTCGAGCGGAGTGTTTTCGGCGATTGTCGAACGACGCGATGCGTCAGCCGCCGCTGCCGCGTAGCCCAGCGACGTCCCCCGATACCTCAGTCGACTTCAATGCCGAAGTTATTCAGTTTGCGGTACAGCGATGAACGGGCGATACCGAGTGCTGCTGCGGCCTGTACACGGTTCCCACCGGCCTCACGCAGAGCCAGGACGATCGCGTCTCGCTCGATTGATTCGAGCGCGCTGAGTGTCCTGCCCGAGGTCTGATAGCAGTAGCCGGGAAGATCCTCGGATTGAATTTCACCGACCGGGCGGTGACCGAGTGCCGTCCGGAGTGCGTCGTCGAGCTGGCGCACGTTGCCTGGCCAGGTATACCTGGCCATCGTCCGCATCGCTGCCGCAGTCAGGGATGCGCTGCGCCCGCGTGAATATTTGGCAAGTATCTGGCGGGTGAGCTCCGGAAGGTCGTCGATGCGGTGCCGTAAGGGCGGGACGGACGCCGACCGTTGGAAATGTGGCAGCAGGTCCGGCACCGGGCCGGTGTCCAGGCACGACTCAGATACCGTGGCCGCGACACACACCGGCCGCTCGCTGAGGCCTGTTTCGTTGAGGAACGCCTGGGCCTTTGTGACACCTTCGGGCGTCAGGTCCTGCAATCGGCGCAGGATGTAGACGGTGGGGACGGTTGTTTCGAACGTCTTGTTCCCGGCACTGTCGTGAGTGAGGTCGTTGGCGTCGAGTTCGATTGTCCTGCTGCCCGGATGGATGTGGTGGAACGTCGTCGCGATCAGTGTGAATTTGCCTGTCCCCGGTTCACCTATGACCAACAATGACTCGTTCTTGTTGAGGGCGTCGGTGACGTCACGGCATGCCCGCCGCCACAGCGGCGAGTGACTATCCTGACCCAGGGCGCCCGTGCGGCTGCTTGCGATGGATGAGCGTCCGGCTGCGCGGGGGCGTTGGGTACGCCGTGTGGTGTCGCGAATACCACTAGACCGCAGGGCCGACCGTTCCTGCGCCTCACGGACTTCCACTACGATTCCTGCGATCTCGGACCCGGCGCTCACCCGCGTGCCCCGCAGACGAACCAATCTTTCACCGGGCAGCTCGATTTCGTCTTCTGCGGCGCTCCTGCTTTCCATCAGATATCGAGCGTGATGCGCGATCACTCGCTGCTCAGCAGGATCAAAAGTGCTTTGCGCCAGCGCATTCGCCATCATTACCCGGCCGCCGATCGCGAATACCGCTGACTTCGAGTGTGAATCGACGCGCAGAAACGCCTCGAACAGCGCTTGCTGTTGCAGGCTTCGATCATGCAACAGACACTGTTCGATCTCGTTCGCAGCCGAGCGCGCGATGCTGTGCAGCATCGGGGTGGAGTGTTCGGTCAGACAGGTGAGGTCGAGAACGCCTTCGATGTGCCCGGTCATCGGATCGTGGATCGGTGCACCCGAACATGAATACGCCTGAAAGCGTTCGTGAAAATGCTCTGGCCCAACGATATGGGCGGATCGGCCGGCCTCAAGAACGGTCCCGACACCGTTAGTGCCGATATGACCCTCTGCGTAGTCGAATCCCGGGGCGAGGGAGATATTGTCGAGAAGCAGCCCGATGGTCCGGGTGGTGTCGACGCGCGTGAGAACCCGCGCTTTGTTGTCGGACAACGCGATGCTCAACGGAATATCCTCGGTGGCATCGATGAGCCGGTCGATGATCGGTTGGGAGCATCGGAGCAACCGAGAAGAAATGTCGACGTCCCCGATAAAGGGGACTTCCCCACCATCCGCGGCCACTCCGGCGCCCCGAGAGCGACGCCACGACGCGGCCACGAAGTCCGACACGGCGCCTGGGTCGGCCGCGTCGGTCGCCAGATACCCGAGACGAGCATCCGCCACTTTGAAGCGACGGTCTGGCGACTGCATTGATGGTTCTCCAACCACGCATGTACACGTGCTCGACCGACCGCCGACCTGTCCGCTCCCCACACTCGCCGAACTGGCTTAGGACCGCAGCGCACGCATACCAAGGGTGTCCCAAAGTGGGACAGACCACAACCCACGCATCGAAGTGAGACTGGTCCCGAAGCAGGCAACTGTGGCTCGAGTCATGGATTGCCAGACCGGAAGAAGTTAGGAGCCTCGATGGAACGCCTAATCAATATCGACAACGGTGGGACACTGACCGACATCTGTGTGTGGGATGGGACGGAGTTCACGTTCACCAAGACACTCACGACGCCGTTCGACCTGTCCCAGTGCTTGTTCGACGGCATCACGAAGGCATCGACGGAGATTTTCGGGCAGCCGGCACTACCCGAGCTGCTGCACAGCACCAAGCACATCCGCTACTCGACGACCCAGGGCACCAATGCGCTTGTCGAACGTAAGGGACCGCGGATCGGTCTGATCACCGATGACATCGCCGTCTTGGACGAGTTGCGCGGCTCCGCTGCCGAGGGCGCGTTGTTCGACGATCTGGTCGGTGACCGTATCGCGGCGATTGACGTCGAGCGCAGCGACGAGGAGCTCACCGCCGAGCTTGTTCGCCAGGTCAACAAGCTGACTACCGATGGCGCGGCCCGCCTCGTGGTCGCGGCGGGCGGTGGCGCCGACGGTGCCGAGCGCCGCATCCGCCGGATCCTGCTCCGCAAGTTCCCGCGGCACCTGCTCGGTTCCGTCCCGATCCTGTACTCCTCCGAGTTCACCACGGACCGCGTGCGGTCGCGTCGGATCTGGTCGAGCGTGCTCAACTCCTTCCTGCATCCAACTATGGAGCGATTCCTGTACAACGCCGAGGACCGCCTGCGCAGCCACCGCGTCAAGAATCCCCTGCTGATCTACCGCAACGACGGCGCGTCCTCCCGCGTAGCGAAATCGGTTGCCCTGAAGACCTATTCGTCCGGGCCCCGCGGTGGGCTCGAAGGCACCCGCGCCCTCGCGCAGGCGTACGGCCTGGGCCACGTGTTGATGATCGATGTGGGGGGTACCACCACCGACGTCGGATCCGTCCGGAAGGAAGAGATCCTCACCAACCGGCGCGGGTCGATCGAGGGAGCACCGATCTCCATCCCGATGAGTGACGTGCAATCGAGCGGAGTCGGTGGTAGCTCGATCATCGCCGTCAAAGACGGCGAGATCACTGTCGGCCCGGAAAGCGTCGGAGCCGCCCCCGGGCCCGCGTGCTTCGGATTCGGCGGCACCGACGCCACCATCACCGACGTCAACCTGCTGCTCGGGGTCCTCGATCCGGATACCTACCTCGACGGTGGGTTCTCGCTCGACGCCGAGCGGTCGAAGACCGCGATCCGTACGGCTGTCGCGGATCCGCTCGGCATCAGCGTAGAAGAGGCCCTGGTCAGGATGGAATCCGCGTACTTCCAGCGGATCGCCAAGTCGTTCGCACCGGCCATCGACGATCCACGCGAGACGACCATCGCCGCGTTCGGCGGTGCCGGCCCGATGAGCGCCTGCGGAGCGGCGCAACTGACCGGAGTGCACAGCGTGCTGATCCCGAAGATGGCCGCGGTGTTCTCCGCCTTCGGCATCGGCTTCTCCGACATCGCGCAAAGCTACGAGTTCGCCCTTCCCGAATCGACCGCCGAAGCCGCCAGGCAGGCGCACGACTCGATGCTCGAGCGGGCCGAACGGGACATGTTCCAGGAAGGCTACGAGCTCGCTGCCTGCGCGGTGACATGGAAACTGGTCGTCGAAGACGCGACCGGACGGATCGTGTCCGAATCCGACTACAGCATCGGCGACGCTCCCGACACCGAGGCCGGGCAGCAGGCGTCACTGACGCTAGAAGTCCGCCACGCGCTCCAGCACGTGACCATCGACACCGGCGATGCGGTGACCGCGCGCCTGGCGGTGCCGTCCGGATCTCGGCGGGTCAGGTCGGCGGCGGACGCCGTGGACGAGGTGTCGGTGTACACGCTTGTCGACCAGCAGCCCGGAGCCTTCGCCGAGGGTCCGGCGATCGTCGAAGGCCCCTTCTACACAGCCCGTGTTCTCCCGGGCTGGACGTTCGAGGTGTCCAGCGCAGGCGATCTCCGCCTCACCGACCTCCCCTGAACCGACCTCCGAATCCACGAAAGAGATTGACACCATGCGCATTCCGATGACCGAATACCTCACCATCGATCTGGGCACCGAACAATGGGTGTGCCGAGTCTGCGATCACGAACTCGGCAGTGCCCGAGGCAATTACAAGGAGGGCACGCTCGTCTACGACCGTGACCCGCGCGAGATCCACCAGGCGATCATCGACCCCGACAAGTACGAGTTCACGTTCGCCCCGGACCCCAACTTCTGCCGGATTCTGGAGTTCTACTGCCCCGGCTGCGGAACTCAGATCGAGACGGAGTACCTGCCGCCGGGACATCCGCCGACGGTCGACATGATCTGGGACATCGATTCCCTCCGCGCGAAATGGCTCGAACGCGGAGTTGATCCGCAAACAGCGATCACCTACGGGCCGGGCGAAGACGCCGAAGCCGGCGCCGCAAGACACCACCACTGAGTGCACGGCTAGTAAGGAGACCACCTCAATGAAACGCATCTCCGTCGACATCGGCGGCACCTTCACCGATTGCTTCTTCGTCTGGGACGACAAGCACATCGAAGCCAAGGCGTTGACGACTCATCACAACCTCGCCCTGGGGTTCAACGAAGCCCTCGACCTCGCATGCAGCCGCGCAGACCTCGATCGCGAAGAGGTTCTTTCCAGCGTCGACTCCGTTCGCTATGCGACCACCCTCGGGACGAACGCACTCATCGAGCGCAAAGGTCCCAGGGTGGGGGCCCTGGTCACGCACGGCTTCGAGGACACGATTCCCCTCTCGCGTGGCCGCGGCTACGGCGAGGGACTCGATCCGTCCATGCAGCAGAACCTGCCGGCCGCGGAGCGCCCGGAACCGCTGGTCCACCGCAGGCTCATCCGATCGGTGCGCGAGCGGGTCAACTCCGCGGGCAAGGTCGTGGTGCCCCTCGACGAGAACCATGTCCGTCAGGCGGTGCGTGAACTCGTCGACAACGGCGCGGAAGCCATCGTCGTGTCCCTGGTGAATTCGACGGAGAACCCCGAACACGAGCAGCGGATCCTCGAGCTGATCCTCGAGGAGTACCCGGCCCACCAACTCGGGGCGATCCCGGTACTGCTGGGGCATCAGGTGTCCGGCCGTAAGGGCGAGTACGTCCGCGCCACCTCGACGATCGTCGACGGCTTCCTTCACGAGATCATGTTC
>DASQSQ010000204.1:0-3615 GCA_035642315.1 Mycobacterium sp. | reverse complement strand
CAGTACTTTCCATTCCACCCGGCGGGCCAATGCGGCGCCCAACGTGACTGCGGGGTTGAAATGCCCGCCGGATATGGCGCCGAACGCGTATACGCCGGTCAGCACGGTCAGACCGAACGCTAAAGACACGCCAAGAAAGCCGATACCCAGCGGGTAGTGGCCGGCGTGGAACTTCGCCGCGAAAATCGCACTGCCGCAGCCGCCGAGCACCAGCCAGAAGGTGCCGATCGTTTCCGCTGCGAGTTTGTGGAACAGATTTGGAGCCGACATCGCCTACCGCCTTTGCGTAGAGCAACTATTCGTGCAAATGAGGGTGACACGGTTGAGCGCGAAAGCGCACCGTCGACGCCAAATCGTTTCGGGATAGTAACGGCTGCGATGGTGAATGCGTGTCCTACTCTTTATTTCGCCGGACCAATCGGGAAAGACTCAGTGCGCCAATGGCGCCCACCGCTGCGGCGGTCAATGCCTGTCGCACGTTGAGATCCTCGTTCACATGAACCCTGGTCGTAATGACCTTGGGCTCAGGCGGTTCAACCGGCGCCGCAAGCAGGTTCTCCGTCGACGTCGCGGCCCACGCGGTCGCGAACAGCAGCAGCCGCGCGGTGATGTAGGCGAATACCATGAGCCCCAGCACCGGCCCGAACGTCGCACCCGCCGGACTGTGCAACACGGACTTCAGGTAAATCGATGCGACCAACTTGAACAACTCAAAGCCGATCGCCGCGATCAGCGCCGCCCGAATCGAGCTCGCGAAGCTGACCGGCTCCCTGGGCAATCGGGCGATCATCCAGCTGAAAACCAACCAAGACACCAGCAATGAAATCAGCATCGAGCCACCACGAAGGATCGCGTCCAGCACGGGCGCGTTGTGAATACCCAGCCACCCCAACACCTTGCCCATCGGCGCCGCGGCGGCGAGCGCACTGAGAGCGAGCGTTGCCAGGATCGCCACGAACGACGACACCATGGTCACCAGATCGGAGAACTTGGTCCGGATGTATCCGCGCGACCCGTCGCCCTGTCTCCACATTTCGCTCAGCGCTACTCGAAGATTGCCAATCCAGTTCAGACCGACCCATGCCGCGACGGCCAAACCGATGATGCCGACTGACGCCCGCGAAGCGATCGCCGAATTCATCAGGTCCAACAATTGCTGACCAAGAGCGCCGGGCACCGCGCCCCTGACCTTGTTGTCGATTCCGGTGAGCACATCCGGGCGACGTGACAGCAGGAATCCGCCGACGCTGAAACTGACCATCAGCAAAGGAAATAACGCGAAGATCGTGTAGTAGGTGAGCCCGGCCGCGAAAAAGTTGCCCTTGGACTCCTCGAATCGGTCATTGGCCCGCATCGCGTGGTCGAACCAGCCGAATCGCGCCCGCAGCCGATCCAGGATTCCTGGTTTGGCCGGTTCGCTCATCACCACCCGCTAGGGACGTTTTGGCAAGAACCCTAGCCGGTCGTAGACCCTGTCGACCGTTTTTGCGGCTACGTCCTCCGCCCGTGCCGCCCCGGCGGCCAAGATAGCCTCCAATTCGGCAGGATCCGTGAGCAACTCGTCGACCCGGGTCTTGATCGGTGTCACGAATTCCACGACGGCCTCGGCGGTGTCTTTCTTCAGATCGCCGTAGCCGCGCCCGGCATACTGTCGCACCAGGGCATCAATCTCGACCCCGGTAACGGCGGACTGGATGCTCAGCAGGTTCGAAACACCGGCTTTCGCATCCGGGTCGTACCGGATCTCGCGTTCGCTGTCTGTCACCGCGGAACGAATCTTCTTGGCGGACACGGCAGGAGCGTCCAGGAGGCTGATCAGACCGGCATCGGTGGCCGCCGACTTACTCATCTTCGACGTCGGGTCTTGCAGGTCGTAGATCTTGGCGGTGATCTTGGGAATGAGCAGTTCCGGAATCACGAAGGTATCCGGGAACCGGCTGTTGAACCGCTGCGCGACATCGCGGGCCAGCTCCAGATGCTGACGCTGGTCCTCACCGACCGGCACCAGTTCGGCGTCGTAAGCGAGCACATCGGCGGCCTGCAGCACCGGATAGGTGAACAGGCCGACCGTGGTCGCGTCGCTGCCCTGACGCGTCGACTTGTCCTTGAACTGCGTCATTCGCGAGGCCTGGCCGAAGCCGGTGAAACATCCCAGCACCCAGGCCAGCTGGGTATGCGCAGCAACGTGGCTCTGCACGAAGATGGTGCTGCGGCCGGGATCGATACCCAACGCCAGATACTGCGCGGCGGTCACCAGGGTGCGTCGCCGCAGCACGTCGGGGTCCTGCGGGATGGTGACGGCGTGCAGGTCGACGACGCAGAAGAACGCGTCGTAGTCGTCCTGCAGCTGCGCCCACTGGGTGACGGCACCCAGCGCATTTCCGAGGTGCATTGAGTCGGAGGTCGGCTGCACGCCGGAGAAGACCCGGCGGGATCCGGCGTTAGTCGTACTCATGATGACTCGATCTTTTCACGCCGACACCGCGCGGTAGGACGGCGGCCGTCATCAGACCGGCTGGATGCCCGAGTACATCAATCCGCTCGGGTCGTACTGCTGACGAACGGCGTTGAGCCGCGGCAGATTCGCGCCGAGATACCGCGACGCCGTACTACCCAACTCGACGTAGTTGACGTAGCCGCCAACGGAATTAGCCCCCATCGCCTGGTGCGCCGCTGCCAGCCACGCATCCCCAACGTCAACCGGGTTAGGCGGGGACGGCTCTGAGTACCACTGAATAGACGCCGCCTGCCGCCGCCACGGGAACGCGGTGTCCCCAGGGGCTACGTCACTCACCGCTCCAGACAGCGATTCGATCACCGCCGCCGCCGAGCCCGCATCCTGAGGCCACGCTGTTGCCGCGGCAACGATGGCTTGCGCAGCGGATGGCGTCATCTCCCCGACGATGTCCGAGCCCGCAACGAAAACGCGCGGATGCCATGCCTGGTCGCCACCTTCGAAGTACTGGACGAAGTCCATGCGGCGCAGCGTTTGGTTTGTGTTGCTGGTGGGCTGCACACCAATAGCGGCGATGATGTCGCCTGCTCGACCCGGCCCATCGCCCGGGGGTGTCGCCAACGTAACGCTGCACCCCGGCGAAGCCTGGCCCGCCGTGACGTTGACCATGCCCCAGATTGCGCGGTCCGCGCTGCTCAGCCACTGATTCCAGCCGAGGATGACTTGCTCGGCCGAACCAGCAGGGAATACCAGGGTAACGACGTCACGGTCGGTGGTGGGGAAGGTGCTCAAGGTAAACGACGTCACCACACCGAAATTGCCGCCTCCGCCGCCCCGCAACGCCCAATACAGATCGGCATAGTCGTCTGGCGTTGCAGTGATCGCGTCGCCGCTGGGCAACACGACGGACGCTGACATCAGCGCGTCGCACGTCAGACCCCACTGTCGGGCATCGGATCCCAGCCCGCCACCGAGGGTCAAACCGGCGACTCCGACCGTCGGGCAGCTGCCGCTCGGGATCAATCGTCCTAGTGCGGCCAGTGTTGTCTGCACCGAATCCAGGTCTGCCGCAGCCGGAATCGTTGCGAGACCGCTTTGGGCGTCGTAGGCGGTGCCGCCCGGCAGCTGACGCAAGTCGATGACCATGACACCATTTGCCG
>DASQSQ010000203.1:0-4385 GCA_035642315.1 Mycobacterium sp. | reverse complement strand
GCCGTCGGTGCTGCCCTGCAGGCCGGTGTACTGAAGGGCGAGGTGAAAGACGTTCTGCTGCTTGACGTTACGCCGCTGAGCTTGGGCATTGAGACCAAGGGTGGCGTGATGACCAAGCTGATCGAGCGCAACACCACCATCCCGACCAAGCGGTCGGAGACCTTCACCACGGCCGACGACAACCAGCCGTCGGTGCAGATCCAGGTCTACCAGGGTGAGCGCGAAATCGCTTCGCACAACAAGCTGCTCGGTTCCTTCGAGCTGACCGGTATTCCGCCGGCTCCGCGCGGTGTCCCGCAGATCGAGGTCACCTTCGACATCGACGCCAACGGCATCGTGCACGTCACGGCCAAGGACAAGGGCACCGGCAAGGAGAACACGATCAAGATCCAGGAGGGCTCCGGCCTGTCCAAGGAAGAGATCGACCGGATGATCAAGGACGCCGAGGCGCACGCCGACGAGGACCGTAAGCGTCGCGAAGAGGCTGACGTTCGCAACCAGGCCGAGACGCTGGTCTACCAGACGGAGAAATTCGTCAAGGAGCAGCGCGAAGCCGAGGGTGGTTCGAAGGTTCCAGCGGATACGCTCGACAAGGTCGACGCCGCGGTCGCCGAGGCCAAGACGGCGTTGGAAGGCACCGACATCGGCGCGATCAAGTCCGCGATGGAGAAGCTGGGCCAGGAGTCGCAGGCCCTCGGCCAGGCGATCTACGAGGCCACCCAAGCCGAGCAAGCGGCGGGCGGCAGCGGTGAGGCCGGCCCGAGCGGTGCCGACGATGTCGTCGACGCGGAGGTGGTCGATGATGACCGGGAGGCGCAGTGAGCGAACCCAATCCGCACGAACAGGTAACTGTCACCGACAAGCGGCGGATTGATCCCGAAACCGGGCAAGTACGTCACGTGGCTTCCGGAGCCGCCCCCACCGGGGCGGGGCCGGAGGCCTCAGACGCACCAGCCGGGCAGGGCGAAGCCAATGCCGAGAAGGTTGCTGAGCTGACCGCCGATCTGCAGCGGGTACAAGCCGACTATGCCAACTACCGCAAGCGGGCGTTGCGCGACCAGGAGGCGATCGCCGAACGGGCAAAGGCTACCGTCGTCAGCCAATTACTCGGCGTGCTCGACGATCTCGACCGCGCACGCAGTCATGGAGATCTGGAGTCGGGGCCGCTGAAGCTGGTCGCCGACAAATTGCTCAGCGCGCTGACCGGCCTTGGGCTGACGGCGTTCGGCGCCGAGGGCGACGACTTCGACCCGGTGCTGCACGAGGCCGTGCAACACGAGGGCGATGGCGCGGAAGGGTCGAAGCCGGTGATCGGCAACGTGATGCGGCACGGCTACAAGCTAGGCGACCAGGTCCTGCGGCACGCATTGGTCGGAGTAGTCGACACCGTTGCAGGTACAGCCGATGACGCTGCCACCGAAACCGAGACCGCCGACACAGTCGATAACGACGCGAACGAGGGTGAGCACGACGCAGAATCAGAGCCGTCGGGCAAGTAACGACGGGTTCACTAAGGAAGGCGGGAGGGGGTGACGCGATATGGCCCAACGCGAATGGGTCGAAAAGGACTTCTACAAGGAGCTGGGCGTCTCCTCTGACGCCAGCCAAGACGAGATCAAGCGGGTGGCCCGCAAGCTGCTCGCCGAGAATCACCCGGACCGCAACCCCGGCAACAAGACGGCTGAAGATCGGTACAAGGCCGTCTCCGAGGCCAAGGAAGTACTGACGGATCCTGCCAAGCGCAAGGAGTACGACGAAACCCGTCGGCTGTTTGCCGGAGGCGGATTCGGTCGCCGATTCAACGGTGGCGACTTCGGCGGCGGCTTCTCCGGAGCCGGCTATGGCGCCGACGGCGCCGAGTTCAACCTCAACGATTTGTTCGACGCCGCCGGCCGCTCCGGCGGCACGAACATCGGCGACCTGTTCGGCGGCCTGTTCGGCCGTGGTGGGGGTGCCCGGCCCAGCCGTCCGCGCCGCGGCAACGACCTGGAGACCGAAACCGAGCTGGATTTCCTGGAGGCCACCAAAGGCGTGGCGATGCCGCTGCGGCTGACCAGCCCGGCGCCGTGCACCAATTGTCACGGCAGCGGAGCCCGGCCCGGCACCAGTCCCAAGGTGTGCCCGAACTGTAACGGCTCGGGTGTAATCAGCAGCAACCAAGGCGCTTTCGGCTTCTCGGAGCCATGCACCGAATGCCGCGGCAGCGGGTCGATCATCGAGCACCCTTGCGAGGAGTGCAAGGGGACCGGTGTCACCACCCGCACTCGCACCATCAACGTGCGGATACCCCCGGGTGTCGAGGACGGGCAGCGGATCCGGCTGGCCGGTCAGGGCGAAGCCGGGTTGCGGGGCGCCCCATCGGGTGACCTGTACGTCACTGTGCATGTGCGGCCGGACAAGGTCTTCGGCCGCGACGGCGACGACCTCACCGTCACCGTGCCGGTCAGCTTCACCGAATTGGCTTTGGGTACAACGCTTTCGGTGCCGACACTGGACGGCAAGGTCGGTGTTCGAGTGCCGAAGGGCACTGCGGACGGCCGCATCCTGCGGGTTCGCGGACGCGGCGTGCCCAAGCGTTCCGGCGGCCAGGGCGACCTGCTGGTCACCGTCAAAGTGGCCGTCCCGCCGAACCTGGAGGGCGCCGCCAAGGAGGCATTGGAGGCCTACGCTGTCGCTGAGCGCTCTGGTGGCTTCGACCCGCGGGCCGGATGGGCAGGTAATCGCTAGATGGCTAAGAACCCCAGGGAATCAGACGCGCGAACCTTTTTGATCTCGGTGGCCGCTGAGCTGGCCGGCATGCATGCACAGACGCTGCGTACCTATGACCGGCTCGGGCTGGTCAGCCCGCGCCGCAGTTCCGGTGGTGGGCGGCGTTATTCGCAGCACGACGTCGAGCTGCTCCGCGAAGTGCAACGCCTCTCGCAGGACGAGGGCGTCAATCTGGCTGGGATCAAGCGGATTATCGAGCTGACCAATCAGGTCGAGGCATTGCAGTCCCGGCTCGCGGAGATGGCTACCGAGATCGAGGTACTGCGGGCCAACCAGCGACGCGACGTCGCGGTGGTGCCCAAGAGCACCGCAGTGGTGGTCTGGCAGCCGCGACGCTGAACATTTCGCCCAACCGGCGCCGAGTGTGAATCTATGGCGAAAAAATCGTGAAAATCTCGCCATAGTTTCACGCTCGGCGGCCTCGTTGGCGCGGCGCGTTGCGTAGAACACAGGTAGTCGACTACTCGCGCTTTCGGGAGACCATGGGCCTTAACCTTGCTCGCGAAAGACTTCCCAGCGCTAGGAAAACATGCCGAAATGTTCAGTCCTCCCAACTGCAGCGACTACGACAGATGGCTAAATGTCTTCTTTGAGGCGTCCGCACGGCTTGACGCCTTGGAAACAGCCGTAATCGAGGTCCGCCACCTGCTGCGCTACAGCGAGCGCCTCCGCAGCGAAGAAATCATCGAAGTACTTGAACAGCACGGCGTGTAACCATGCCGACGATTGAATCGCGGCTCCGCCGGGAGCTGCACCAGTACGCCATGGAGTTACGGCAGTTCGCCTACACGTTGCCCAACGGGGTGGGCGAGTACAACCTGCTGCTGTTGTCGGATCGGATGAGCGCCGCCGCTCAAGAAGTGGTCCCAAGCGAGGCAGCATGGGCCTAGATTCTGAAGCAATCGGTACGAATAACCTTTTCTGATGCCGTAAACCGCGTTATCAAGCGTCTAGCACCCTATCCTGAATAATCGGGAAGCACGGGGGCAAGCGGCGGAGAGTCGGATGATCGCAGCGACCGCGTGTCGCACCTGTGGCAGCGAGCCGCGAGACGGTGCGCGGTTTTGCGATGCCTGCGGTTCCGTGAGCGCGCCAGAGGCCCAGGCGATGCCATGACGACGATGACCGGCGACCCGCTGACCGGGCGCGACAGCGAAATGGAAGTTATTCGCCGCGCACTCAGCGGACTTGGCAACAAAAGCGGCGCCGTCATCGTTGGGTCCGCGGGAGTGGGCAAGACCCGGCTTGCACGTGAGGTGATGTCTCGAGCCGAAGCGTCGGGTGAGCGGACGTATTGGATCGTGGGGACCCAGTCCGCGCGACAGCTCCCATTAGGTGCGTTCGCCGCCTCGATATCCGAAACCATTACCGATCCGATATCTGATGTGCGACGTGTCATCAATTCCTTTGCGAGACAAGAACGTCAGGGCCGTGTGCTGATCGGCGTGGACGATGCGCACCTTCTCGACGGACTATCGGCCCACGTCGTGCACCAGCTGGCCCAGGCCCCTAGAACGCGCCTGGTCGTCACCGTGCGCGCCGGCGGGGACGAGCCCGACGCGATCACCGCGCTCTGGAAAGACGACCTGCTCGCCCGCCTGGACCTCGAACCATTG
>DASQSQ010000202.1:0-3874 GCA_035642315.1 Mycobacterium sp. | reverse complement strand
GTGGCTGCACTTCGATTGCAACTGGAAGGTCGCACTGGAGGCGTTCAACGAGACCTACCACGTCTACACAACTCACCCGGAGTTCAACAAGTTCGGCGAGTTCAAGGGATGGGCCAAGGCGCAGGGCAAGCACAGCAATATCGGCTATGACGCTCCGGAGGACATGGAGGCCACCAAGTCCAAGATCCGGCTCGGCATCGGTGCCGATCCACGTGTGTCAACCGCAGAGATGCAGGTCTACACGATGGAGGAAACCAACGCCACCACCACCCAGACGCTGGTGAACGCCGCCAAGCGGCTGGTCGACGAATTGCCGGAGGGGACACCGGCCGACAAGGTCCTCGAGCACTGGCTGGCGTCGGCGCGCCGAGACGACGAAGCGCGCGGCGTGATCTGGCCGACGATTCCGTCCGACATCCTCGGCCAGGCGGGCACCGCATGGCAGATCTTCCCGAACTTCCAGATCGGGCAGGGCCTGACCAGTGCGCTCTGCTACGGCGCGCGGCCGCACCCCAGCTACAACCCCGACAAATGCATTTTTGAGGTGTCGGTGTTCGAGCTGTACCCGAAAGGTCAAGAGCCGCAGACAGAATGGGAATGCACACCGGTCGGCGACCCTCGGTGGCGGTCGGTATTGCCGCAGGATTTCTCGAATATGGCCGCAGTGCAGCAGGGCATGAAATCGCATGCATTCCCTGGTACCAAACCCAATCCCTACCGGGAGCGAAGCACTGTCAACCTTCACCACCAACTGTCGAAGTACATGGGTACCGGCGAACCGCGGGAGCTTTCAGATAGATGACCCAGTTTGATAGGCGGTCTGATACATGCGGACCGACGCAGACGCCGGACGACATCGATATCGACGCGCTGCGCGAGAAGTACTTATTCGAGCGCGATAAGCGGCTGCGTCCGGAGGGCTCCAAGCAGTACTTGGAACTCAAGGACGACTTCGCGGAATTCGCCGAGGTCGATCCCCACACGCCGGTGACACCGCGCACGCCCATCGACGAGGACATCGACGTCGCGGTGCTCGGCGGCGGCATCACCGGACTGCTGGCGGGCGCGTACCTCAAGAAGGCCGGCGTCGACGACGTGCACATCGTCGAGATGGGCGGCGACTTCGGCGGGGTCTGGTACTGGAATCGTTTCCCGGGCATCCAGTGCGACAACGACGCGTACTGCTACATCCCGATGCTGGAAGAACTCAACTACCTTCCGTCCAAGAAGTTCGCCGACGGTGCCGAGATCTACGAACACTGCCGTCGCATCGCAAAGCATTTCGGGCTCTACGACGGCGCGGTCTTCTCCACCCAGGTGCGCACGGCGCGCTGGGATGAAACGATCAAGCGTTGGCGGTTGAGCACCAACCGCGGTGACGACATTCGCGCCCGGTTCCTTGTGATGTCGCAGGGCTCCTTCAACCGGCCCAAGCTGCCCGGCATCCCCGGCCTCAAGGACTTCACCGGGCACATGTTCCATTCTGCCCGATGGGATTACGACTACACGGGCGGGGACGCCACCGGCGGACTGCAGAAGCTGCATGACAAGCGCGTGGCGCTGGTCGGTACGGGTGCGACCGGCGTCCAGCTGGTTCCGCACCTCGGCCGGGACGCTCAGCACCTCTTCGTGTTTCAGCGGACGCCGTCGTCGGTGGACATACGTGGCAACGAGCCGACCGACCCGCAGTGGGCCGCGTCGCTGGAGCCGGGCTGGCAGGAGAAACGCAAGCGCAACTTCCACCGCTGGTCACCGCTGGGCGACGGCGCGGTGTTCGACGAGCCCGACCTGGTCTGCGATTTCTGGACCGAACTGGGGCGCAACCTGACCGCACGAATCGCGGCTGCGGACGATCCCACGGCACTGACCATCGAGCAGATCATGGCCTTACGCGAAGAAGAGGACTACAAGGTCATGGAGCGGTTGCGACAACGCGTCGAGGAGCTCGTCGACGACCCGCAGACCGCCGAAGCGCTCAAACCCTTCTACCGGTTCATGTGCAAGCGGCCCTGCAGCAACGACGAATACCTGCCGACGTTCAACCGCCCGAACGTCACGATGGTTGACGTGTCGGAATCCAAAGGTGTGGAACGGCTTACCGAGAAAGGGATTGTCGCCAACGGCGTCGAGTACGAAGTCGACTGCGTCATCTTCGCCAGCGGTTTCGAGATCACCACCGACATCGGCCGTCGGTACGCGGTCGATGTGATCGAGGGCCGCGACGGTTTGTCACTCTTCGACCACTGGCGCGACAGCTACAAATCACTCCATGGGATGACCAGCCGAGGGTTCCCCAACCAGTTCTTCACCGGCTTCATTCAGGGCGGCGTGGCAGGGAACACCACGGCGATGCTCGAGCAGCAGGCCGAGCACATCGCCTACATCATTTCCGAAGCAACAGCGCGCCGCGCGACCACCGTCGAGCCGAGCCAGGAAGCGCAAGACAACTGGGTCAAGACCATCCGCGAAACATCAATCGACAGCTCGGAATTCGCGGTCTCGTGCACACCTGGCTATTACAACAATGAAGGTGGCGGTGGCGGCGAGGGCATCCGATCGGCGATCGGCGATCCCTACATGCCGGGGTTCTACGTGTTCGACGACTTGCTCAAGCAATGGCGCGCAAAAGGCGACCTCGACGGTCTGGTTCTCGGAAAATAGATGGCTGACTTGAGATTCGACGGCAGGGTAGCGGTCGTCACCGGGGCTGGCCGAGGGCTCGGCCGCTCCTACGCCATGCTGCTCGCGTCGCGGGGCGCGAAGGTTGTCGTCAATGATCCAGGGGGCGGCCTCACCGGCGACGGCACCGATGCCGATCCGGCCGACGATGTGGCGCGTGAGATCGTCGCTGCCGGTGGTCAGGCCGTTGCCAACACCGACTCGGTGGCCACCGCGGCCGGCGGCAAGGCGATCATCGACGCGGCGCTCGATAGGTACGGCCGCGTCGACATCCTCATCCACAACGCCGGGATCGTGCGTCGCGCATCGCTGAAAGAGATGAGCTACGAGGACTTCGACGCGGTGCTGGATGTCCACCTGCGCGGCGCATTCCATGTCCTGCGGCCGGTATTCCCGGCGATGTGCGATGCGGGCTACGGACGCATCGTGCTCACGTCGTCGATAGGCGGCTTGTACGGCAACCACACTGTGGCCAACTATGCGGCCGCCAAGGCCGGCGTGATCGGATTGTCCAATGTCGCGGCGCTCGAAGGCGCCGCCGACGGTGTAAAGAGCAATGTGATCGTTCCCGCAGCCGTAACGAGAATGGCCGACGGCATCGACACGTCGGCGTACCCGCCGATGGGACCCGGGTTGGTGGCGCCCGTGGTGGGCTGGCTGGCGCACGAGTCCTGCTCGGTCACAGGCGAAGTGCTGATCGCGTTGGCCGGCCGGGTGGCCAGGGCCGTCGTCACAGAAACGCCGGGCGTCTATCGGCCGTCGTGGTCGATCGAGGAGGTAGGCGAACACATCGACGCGATCCGCAATGCGTCTGACCCCGTCGTCTTCCCCATCGTGCCGGACGGCCACGGCGACCACATCCGGTACAGCTTCGCGCTGGCCGCCCAACAGGCGCATCATGCCTAGCGGGCCGCTGATCGGTGTGCGGGTAATCGACCTCACCGCGATGGTGATGGGACCGTACTGCACGCAGATCATGGCCGATATGGGCGCCGACGTGATCAAAGTCGAACCGCCACAGGGCGATAACACCCGCTACATCTCGGTCGGTCCCGCACCGGGGATGAGCGGCGTGTTCGTCAACGTCAACCGGGGCAAGCGCAGCGTTGTGCTGGACCTGCAAACCGACGCCGGACCACGGGCGCTGCGCGCGCTTGTCGGGACCGCGGACGTATTCATTCACTCGATGCGCGCC
>DASQSQ010000201.1:0-6165 GCA_035642315.1 Mycobacterium sp. | reverse complement strand
AAAGCTGGCCAGCAAGTCCTGATCGCCGAAGTCCACTTCGGCAGTCAGCTCATTGGCCGACTCGTGCGTCACGCGCCAGTTCGGATAAGCAGCGAGCACACCGTGAATCGGTAGCCCGTTGGGGTCGGTCCGCACCCCATGCTCGCCGGCTGTCAGCGTGACCGTCGTATCCTCCGCCGTATACGTATTGGCGCCCAGTCGATTTGCCCATGGATACAAGATGGGGATACCCATCGTCTTGCCGTTGGCCACATAGGCGTCCAGGCCGCGGCGCTGGCCGAGCAGTTCGACGCCCGAATCGGTCAATGAGATGCCGATCATGCCGGCGTCCGGCACGAACTGGGCCTCGAGCTCTGAGGACGGGTCCTGCAGCGTGACGATGTGCACCCGAGAAAGACTAGCCCAGTTTCAGCTGTACAGCGGGTCGTGCTGAATGCGTTCCGGCGGTGCCCCTTTGGCGATCAGCGCCGCCTTGGTGGCGCGCACCATCTCCGGTCCGCCGCAGATCAGGATCTGCCGGTCTCCCCAGCCGCCGTATCTGGTGACCGCGTCCATCAGCTTGCCGGTCTGGCGCAGATGCAGTCCCCGCGGCGGTGTCACGTCGGGATAGTCGGCAGCCCAGGCGGGGTCGCTGTCGCGCTCGGAGACCGGCGTCACCGACAGCCAGGGATTGTGCGTGGCGATCTGCCACAGGGTCCGCAGGTCGTAGAGCTCGCACGGGTAGCGGGCGCCGAAGAACATGTGCACCCGCGGGTTCACGCCCCAGCGGGTGAGGTCCATGACGATCGAGCGCAGCGGCGCCAGCCCGGTGCTGCCCGCCACCATCAGCACATCGCCACCATCGCGGTCGACCTGCAAGCCGCCATGTGGGCTGGACAGCCGCCACCGGTCGCCGGGCTGGGTCTCATGGACGATGGCGTTGCTGATCATGCCACCCGAGACCGCCCGGACATGGAACTCGATGGCACCGCCGTCATCCGGCGGGATGGCAGGCGTCAGATACCTCCACCGTCGCGGGCATTGCGGCACAGCGACGTTGACGTACTGCCCGGCGTGGTAGGGCATCGGGCGATCCAGTTGCAGCCGAACCACGGCCAGATCCCGGGAGATCCGCAGGTGCTCGACCACCGTGCCGTCCCACCAGGCCGGCCCCTGCTCGGCGTCGGCGGCGCCGCGCATCACCCCGGTGATCAGGTTCAGCGACTGCTGGGCGGCCGCGTCGACGGCGTCGGTCCAGGCCTCGGCCAGCTCGTCTCGCAGGGTCGCGTGCAGCGCCGGTCGCAACGTCTCGTAGTGCTCGGGAAGCACGCCGTATTTGCGATGGTCGCGGCCCAGCTGAGCCAAAAACTGCACCAGCGCTTCAGCGCGCTGAGCGACCAGCTCGCCGTACACCCAATGCAGCGCATGGGCGAAGGCGGCCCGCTGGCCGGCCATATCCGGCGGAAACAGGTCACGCGGCGAAACGTCGAAGGAAAACCAGCGGTTGTAGAACCGGCCGATGAGCCCATTTTCGTCGTCCGGATCGATGGCGGCGTGCAATACCGCCAGCGCATCCCGGTCGTTGAGGCTCACGCCCGACGATTTTATGCGGGGTGGAGGGGTGCTCAGAGCAGCGCGTGAGCGCCGTTGTAGAGCACCATCAGACCGATCAACACCAGGACCGCTGCGAGCAGCGCGCCGTTGTTCTTTTCCATCCAGTCTTTGAGCCGCTTCATCGGATCGTCGAGGCGGTGGCCGGCGGCCGCGTAGGCCAGAATCGGGACGGCGACGGTGGATGCCGCGACGGCGACGAAGATCGCGGCCAATATCCACTTGGCTGCGTCACCAAGCCCGCTGCTGCCGATGTTCAAACCGGCCAACGCGCACATGGTCAGCACCTCGACCCTGATCACCACCAACACCAGCGCCGCTATCCCCGCGCGCGCCGGCGTCAGGGTTGCGAAAGACCGCATCCACTTCGGCGACTCGGTGTGGCGGTGCCGGCTCAGCCACTCATAGATGCCGTAGGCGATGAGAGCCAATCCAAGGGTGATGCGCAGCCAGGATGCCCAGGCCGGCGGTTTCTTATGCAAGTCACCGAGGAGGTCGGAGGACGCGACGAAGGCCGCGGTCAGCGCGGTCAGGCCCAGTAGCCAGCCGCCGAGGAAGGTCAGGCCGGTCGGCGTCGGCCGCGGTGTCTGCAATACCAGCACCGCCGGGATGATCGACAACGGTGAGACCGCGACGACCAGCGCGAGCGGAATCAGCGTGGTCAGCAAGGAACTCCAACTTCCGGTCACGGGCTGCATCTTCGCATCACCTGGGCGAGGGGCGCTGAACGTGAGGCAAATAGTTGACAGGTAGGAAAAAACCTACCTATCTAATATCGTGGGTATGCCACCTCGCGCCAAGGCCAGTCGCACCGACATCGTTTTCGGGGCGCTGGCCAACCCGACTCGTCGCGACATCCTCGACATATTGCTCGGTGGCGATCGGACGGTGGTGGCGCTGGCCGAGCGTTTCGATATGGCCCGGCCGAGCGTGTCGGAGCATCTGAAGGTGTTGCGGGACTGCGGATTGGTCGCCGAAGACAAACACGGCAGGTTTCGCCACTACCGAGTCAATCCCGAACCTCTGCAAGAGATTTCGGCATGGCTCAGTCCGCATGAACGGTACTGGCGCGAGCGACTCACCGCGTTGGGTGAGGTGCTCGACGGCATCAGCGAGCACGGAGAAATATCATCATGACTGAGACCGCCAACCCGCGGGTCATCGAGATCGACCAGTTCTATCCCCACCCACCGCAGCGGGTATGGCAAGCGCTGACCACACCGGAATTGATGGCGCGCCGGCTGATGGAACCAAGCGGATTCGCGCCCGTGGTCGGCACCCGCTTCAGCTTCCGCGGCCAACCTATGCCTCGGTCGACTTCTCCGGCGAAATCGCGTGCGAGGTAATCGATGTAGTCGATGGCGAGCAGCTCGCGATCAGCTGGGCTGACGCTCAATCCGACAAGCCCGCGGCCTGGGTCGTGAGTTGGACCTTGCACCCGGAAGGCACCGGGACACGGGTCATTTTGCGGCACAGCGGTTTTGACCCCGACGACGCTGTCCAGCAGCGCTCTCGGACCATCATGGGCAACGGCTGGGTTCGCATCGCAGGCCAACTCGGCGAGGCGCTGACCGTCTAACGTTTCCGCCGCAGGATCCAGGCCGGTACCCAGTGTGTGACAGTTTTGCGCTTGGACCCGTAGGCGATCGGATAGGTCACCAGCCCCCACCAGTCGCCCTGCTCGCACATGCCCCAGCAGGTCAGCCGGCCCTCGACAACCTTGTGCAGTTGCAGGCCACTGGGGTGATATCGCCCCGAGCGGTGCGGCTCGCGCGGGAACAGCACCGTCAAATCGATCAGCACGGTGATCGGCGGGCGCACTACCCGAAACGGGCTGCGGACCGGCTGCCCGTTGTATCCGATCGACGCGAGGTCGCTCACCGATCGATCATACGTTCGAATAATCGACCGCGGTGATGAACGGTTGGCCCGGAAGAGGTCAGGCTTCGGCGGCGTTGTGGCCAACGCGGGTATCAATGCGGTTGAAGGATGGTGGACGTGTGGAGGTTGGAGTCGGGCTCGATCGGAGCCTCGGGTTGTCGTGGGATGCGTATCGCGAGCTTGGCAGGCACGCTGCTCGCCTCGGCTATCAGAGCGCGTGGACGAATGCCAGCGTCGATCGCGACCCGATGCAGATCTGCGCGCAGTGGTCGGTCGCCAGCGCGGATGTGGTACCCGGGGGCATTGGAACGGGCGTGTCGGTCATCCCGGTCGGCACCTGGTCTGTTCCGGCAATGGCGTCGGATGCGGCAACGGTCGGCGAGATCAGCGGCGGCAAATTCGTTCTCGGTATTGGCTCGGGCCTGCTGCACCTTCCCGCGTTCCGGCGGGCCGTCGGCCTGAAAAACGATCTGCGGCCGATCGCCACAATGCGCGAGTGGCTGGTGACGTTGCGCGCCCTGCTGGCTGGCGAGACCGTGGACCACGAAGGTCCGGCAATCACGCTGCGCGGCTTCACTCTTGGGTCGCCGCCACCGAGGGTGCCGGTGGTGCTGGGTGCCCTCGGCCCCAACATGCTGACACTTGCAGGCGAGGCGTCGGACGGCGCATCCCTCAACTGGTGCACGCCCCAGCAGGTGGCGGCCAGCCGCGAAATTGTAGCGAAGGGCGCGCGAGCGGCCGGGCGCGACCCAAGTGAGCTCTCCATGATCGAGTACATCCGGATCAGCGTGGACGACGACGAGGACGCCGCGCGCCGCGCCTACATCAAAGCGCTGATGGGCTATGCACTGGCCTGGCCCGGTGCGAATAAGACCCTGGGATACCGGGGCCATTTCGGGCGGATGGGCTTCGGAGAGGCGCTCACCGAACTGGAGGAGCGCCGCGACGGTGGCGCTTCCCAAGATGAGTTGATCGACGCGTTCCCGGTCGAGCTGGCCAAGCAAGTGGGGTACTTCGGGCCGGCATCGGGTGCCGCGGCCGCTTTCCGCCAGCTCGCGGAAGGGCTGGACACCGCGATCGTGCGGGTAGTTCCTGCCCGGCCGGGGCTGGAATCGATCACCGCCGTCATGGAAGCGTGCCAGCCGTCCAAGCCCCCGTCCTGACCGTATTGCGCAGCCGGTGAAATCCTTCAGATACTGGATTTCGTCGGCCACCCGCTGCGGCTCGTCGAGCGGGAAAAATAAGCGACCGTCCGGGATTTCGACGAGCCGGGCGTTGGGGAACGCGTCCTGCAGCCGGTGCGCGAGGCTGAGATCGGCCGGATTCCGCCCCAGCCGGTCGAGGCGACCGCGATGACGCTGTTGGGTGCCATGCGCGAAGCGACCCTCTACATTGCGCGCGCCCAAGATCATCACCAGGCACGTCAGGACGCCGGTGCGGTGATGAACCGGATTGTCAACGGGCTCGCCGTCGGCTGACAAAATTCATCAGAGTTGAGCGGAACAGACTCAACCTTGACGGCGTTGAACAACGCGACAAGCATTTTCCGTAAGTACCCCGAACGGAGGTGTCGTGGACTCTTTCAACCCGACAACCAAGACGCAGGCGGCGCTGACATCGGCCCTGCAGGCGGCGACCGCCGCCGGCAACCCCGAGATCAGGCCGGCTCATCTGCTGTCAGCGCTGCTGACGCAGAACGACGGGATCGCTGCGCCCCTGCTGGAGGCCGTCGGCGTCGAGCCCGCCACTATTCGCACCGAGGCCCAGCGCCTCGTCGACCGGCTGCCGCAGATCAGCGGCGCCAGCTCGCAACCGCAGCTGTCCCGCGAATCGCTGGCTGCCATCACCACCGCCCAGCAGCTGGCCACCGAGATGGACGACGAATACGTCTCCACCGAGCACCTGATGGTGGGGCTGGCCACCGGCGACTCCGACGTCGCCAAGCTGCTGACCGGACACGGCGCCTCACCGCAGGCGTTGCGGGACGCGTTCGTCAACGTCCGCGGCAGCGCCCGTGTCACCAACCCCGATCCCGAGGCGACCTATCAGGCGCTGGAGAAGTACTCCACCGACCTGACCGCCCGCGCCCGTGAGGGCGAACTCGACCCGGTTATCGGGCGCGACAACGAGATTCGCCGCGTCGTGCAGGTGCTCTCGCGTCGCACCAAGAACAACCCGGTGCTGATCGGTGAGCCCGGCGTCGGCAAGACCGCGATCGTGGAAGGCCTGGCACAGCGCATCGTCGCCGGCGACGTGCCGGAGAGTCTGCGCGACAAGACCGTCGTCAGCCTGGACCTCGGTTCGATGGTGGCCGGCGCCAAGTACCGCGGCGAGTTCGAAGAACGGCTCAAGGCGGTGCTCGACGACATCAAGAACTCCGCCGGCCAGATCATCACGTTCATCGACGAGCTGCACACCATCGTCGGGGCCGGCGCGACCGGTGAATCGGCGATGGATGCCGGCAACATGATCAAGCCGATGCTGGCCCGCGGCGAACTGCGCCTGGTCGGCGCGACCACCCTCGACGAATACCGCAAGCACATCGAGAAGGACGCCGCGTTGGAGCGGCGCTTCCAGCAGGTCTTCGTCGGTGAGCCGTCGGTCGAAGACACCGTCGGCATCCTGCGCGGGCTGAAGGACCGCTACGAGGTGCACCACGGTGTACGGATCACCGACTCCGCCCTGGTCGCCGCG
>DASQSQ010000200.1:0-4548 GCA_035642315.1 Mycobacterium sp. | reverse complement strand
TGATCAATTTGGCGTCCTGGTGTATCGGCGGCACGGTGTTCATCGTCGCGAGCTGGCCGGTGGCCAGCCATGCCGCGCCGGTAGTGGCCGTCGCCGTCGCCCTAGGTGCCACCGCCACCGCGATCATCGGCTACCTGCAGTCCGAGCGAGTGCTGCGGCCGGTGGCGGTTGCCGCCCTGCGGGGCGGCCTGCCTGAAAACATCCGGGCATCGGGTGTCATCGGACGCCAGATGCTGACCTGGGCGCTGTCCACCGGGGTGCCGGTGCTGGCGATCGTGCTGGCCGTGGTGGGAGACAAGGCTGCCTATCTTCATGGGCCGCCGGAGAAGCTGTTGAACCCGATCCTGCTGCTGGCGCTGCTGGCATTGGGCATCGGGTTCGCCAGCACGCTGCTTGTGGCCATGTCGATCGCCGATCCGCTGCGTCAGCTGCGCTGGGCGCTCGGCGAGGTACAGCGCGGTAATTACAACGCGCACATGCAGATTTACGACGCCAGCGAGTTGGGGCTGCTGCAGGCCGGCTTCAACGACATGGTTCGGGACCTGGCCGAACGGCAACGGCTGCGCGACCTGTTCGGCCGCTACGTCGGCGAGGACGTTGCCCGGCGTGCGCTGGAGCGCGGCACCGAGTTGGGCGGTCAGGAACGCGATGTCGCGGTGCTGTTCGTCGATCTGGTCGGCTCGACCCAGCTCGCGGCGACCCGGCCGCCCGCCGAGGTGGTGCTGTTGCTCAACGAGTTCTTCCGGGTGGTGGTCGACACCGTCGGCCGGCACGGCGGGTTCGTCAACAAATTCCAGGGTGATGCCGCGCTGGCGATTTTCGGCGCACCAATCGAGCACCCGGACGCGTCGGGCGGCGCGCTGGCAGCGGCCCGCGAGCTGCACGACGAGCTGCTCCCGGTGATCGGCTCGGCGGAATTCGGCATCGGGGTGTCCTCCGGGCGCGCCATAGCCGGCCACATCGGCGCGCAGGCTCGCTTCGAGTACACGGTGATCGGCGACCCGGTCAACGAGGCCGCGCGGCTCACCGAGCTGGCCAAGCTCGAAGACGGCCACGTGCTGGCCTCAGCCGTCGCGGTCAGCGGCGCCCTTGACGCCGAAGCCTTGTGCTGGGACGTCGCCGAAGTCGTCGCACTGCGCGGCCGCACTGGCCCCACTCAGCTGGCGCGGCCACTCAACCTTGCCGTGCCTGAGGAGTTGTCCAGCGAAATTAGTGGCTAGCCCGCCGGCGGCGGGGGGCTGATCGGCGTTGCCGTGAGGTCGCCCGGCGTCGGTGCTATCGAGGGATCAATGCCGAGGTTCAACAGGTCAGTGAGACCCGGCACGCTAGACGGCTGGCCCTGGCCGTCGTTCATGGCCGCGGCGTCGGACTCGGTGATGTTCTGCACCACGATCGGGCTGTCAAAGCCGTACATGACCTGCAATAAGTCGGCGACGGTCGGGCTGTTGACATCTGGGTTGTCATGCGTGTTGCCGGAGAGTTCTACCGCGGGCACCTGGATATCACGAAGCGGTGGCGCCGCCGGGGCGGCGATAATCACGCTGATGCCACCGAGCGCAACACCAGCGGTGATGCAGTATCGGATGGCGGACCGCATTGACTCTCCTCAGTTGCCTGCCGTGACGGTTTCACGACGGACGTTAGACATCACTGTACCTGAGAACTGGCTGAGAATCACCACTCTGTAGACAAAAAGTTCGAAAAAAGAAACTTAAGGCGCTCTGAGCTGCGATATACGGCCGCGCGGACGACGCCCGCAGGGGCTATCAGGCCCGCTTGGCCGCTTTCTTCGCCGGCTTTTTGCGCGCGGTCTTCTTGGCCGTCCGCTTCACCGGACCGCGGGCCCGCCGGTCAGCCAGCAGTTCCGCGGCACGCTCGTCGGTGATCGACAAGACGTCGTCGCCTTTACGCAGACTGGCGTTTGTCTCGCCGTCGGTGACGTACGGGCCGAACCGACCGTCCTTGATCACCATCGGCTTGCCCGACGCCGGGTCGTTGCCCAGCTCGCGCAGCGGCGGCGCCGCAACACCCTGTCGGCCACGGCGTTTCGGCTCCGCGTAGATCTTCAGCGCTTCCTCGAGAGTGATCTCGAAGATCTGGTCTTCGGTGGCCAGCGAGCGAGAATCGCTGCCGCGCTTCAGATATGGGCCATAACGGCCGTTCTGCGCGGTGATCTCCTCGCTGGAGTCGGGGTCGACGCCGACGACGCGCGGCAGCGACAGCAGTTTCAACGCGTCGTCCAGCGTGACGGTCTGCAAATCCATACTGCGCAACAGCGAACCCGTACGCGGCTTAGGGCCGGTGGGTTTCTTACCCTTCTTCGCGACGGTGCCCTCGGGGTCATCGGGCGGCTCCGGCAGGATCTCGGTGACGTATGGCCCGTAGCGACCGTCCTTGGCGACGATCTCGTTACCCGTGTCCGGATCCACACCGAGCGTCCGGCCCTCCTGGGGCGTCGCGAAAAGCTCTTCGGCCACCTGCAGTGTCAGCTCGTCGGGAGTGAGCGTGTCATTGAGGTTCGCCCGCTGCGGTTTCGGCTCGCCGTCGTCGCCGAGCACCATCCGTTCCAGGTAGGGCCCGTTCTTGCCCACCCGCACATAGATGGTGCGTCCTTCGGCGTCATCAAAGAGCTTGATGGAGTTGACTTCTCGCGCGTCGATCCCCTCGAGATTGATCCCGACCAGCTTTTTCAGCCCGCCGGAGCGGGCCACCGAGTCCGCCACACCGTGGTCGCCGCCGAAGTAGAAGTTGTTGAGCCAGTTGGTGCGACGCTCGCTGCCCGAGGCGATCGCGTCGAGCTCGTCTTCCATCGCGGCGGTGAATCCGTAGTCGACCAGCCGCCCGAAATGCTGTTCCAGCAACCCGGTGACGGCGAACGCCACCCAGGACGGCACCAGGGCGCTGCCCTTCTTGTGCACGTATCCGCGGTCCTGGATGGTCTTGATGATCGACGAATACGTCGACGGCCGTCCGATGCCGAGCTCTTCGAGCGCCTTGACCAGAGATGCCTCGGTGTAGCGCGCCGGCGGGTTGGTGGAGTGGCCGTCGGGGGTGAGCTCGGTGGCGTCCAGCCGCTGTCCCTCGGTGAGCTGCGGCAGCCGACTCTCGGCATCGTCGGCTTCGCCGCCGGCCAGTTCGTCCACGGTTTCCACGTAAGCCTTCAGGAAGCCCGCGAAGGTGATCGTGCGCCCGCTGGCAGCGAACACCAGATCGGTTCTGGTGCTGGCCCCCACGATTTGACCGGCGATGCGCAGGCTGAGCGTCGTGCCGCGGGCATCGGCCATCTGCGACGCCACCGTGCGTTGCCAGATCAGCTCATAGAGCCGGAAGTCGTCGCCGCTGAGCTCGCGGCGCGCCGCGTCGGGAGTGGCGAACGTGTCACCGGCCGGCCGGATCGCTTCGTGTGCTTCCTGCGCGTTTTTCACCTTGCGGGTGTACTGGCGCGGCGACGGGTGGACATACTCCTCGCCGTAAAGCTGGCGGGCCTGGGTGCGCGCGGCGTTGATGGCGGATTCCGACAGCGTGGTCGAGTCGGTGCGCATATAGGTGATGTAGCCGTTTTCGTAGAGGCGCTGAGCAATGCTCATCGTGCGCTCGGAGGAGAACCGCAGCTTGCGGCCGGCCTCTTGCTGCAGCGTCGAGGTCATGAACGGCGCGTACGGACGGCGGGTGTAGGGCTTCTCCTCCACCGAGGCCACGGTCAGCTGAGCGCCGTGCAAACCCGCGGCCAGCTCGGTCGCCCGGGACTCGTCGAGCACCACAACTTCGTCGGGCTTACGCACGGCACCCAACGAGTCGAAGTCTCGTCCAGTCGCCACCCGCAAGCCATCGACGTTGGTGAGTCGCGCGGTGAAGATAGGCGGCTGAGCTTTGGGGTCGGACACGCTGGCGTCCAGCTCGGCGATCACGTCCCAGTAGGCGGCGCTGCGGAACGCCATCCGATCGCGCTCGCGCTGCACGATGATGCGGGTGGCCACCGACTGGACCCGGCCCGCCGACAGCTTTGGCGCGACCTTCTTCCACAACACCGGGCTGACCTCGTAGCCGTACAGCCGGTCCAGGATGCGGCGGGTTTCCTGCGCGTCGACCAGGTCGATGTCCAGGTCGCGGGGATTCTCCGCGGCCTCGAGGATGGCGGGCTCGGTGATCTCGTGGAACACCATCCGCTTGACCGGGATGCTGGGCTTCAGCGTTTCCAGGAGATGCCAGGCAATGGCTTCACCCTCGCGGTCACCATCCGTGGCCAGATAGAGCTCGTCGACGTCTTTGAGCAGGCCTTTCAGCTCTGTGACGGTGCTCTTTTTCTCCGGGCTGATGATGTAGAGCGGTTCGAAGTCAGCGTCGACGTTGACCCCGAGCCGCGCCCAGGGCTCGGACTTGTACTTGGCCGGCACGTCAGCCGCCGCCCGGGGCAGGTCGCGGATGTGGCCACGCGAGGACTCGACGATGTAGCTGGAGCCCAGGTAGCCGGCCAATTTGCGCGCCTTAGTCGGCGACTCGACGATGACGAGTCGCCGCGTGGTTCCATTGCCCCGCCCATTTCTAGGG
>DASQSQ010000199.1:0-11251 GCA_035642315.1 Mycobacterium sp. | reverse complement strand
GACGAATGGCACCAGGTAGGCGATCAAGGTCCCGCGGTGCCAGAGTGCGGCCACCCACGTCCAGCGATGCAACAGTGCTGCGGCGACCATGCCGGCGATCGCCAACACGACCAGCATGGCGATCAGGCTGAGCAGGCTGGTGAGCACGAAAACACGGCGGGAGAACAACCGAAGTCGACGCGGGAAGATGAACCGAGCCCGCCGGGATTGCCACCACGCCGCCGCAACAGATGCCGCGGGCAAGACACCGGCGCCAACCAGCGCCAACGGCAACGAATCCGACCCGACGCAGATGGCGAAGCCGGCCGCCCACGCCAGATAGAAACCGAACGGAGGCTCGAATTTCGCGTTCAGCGCCCGCCGGGCATCGCGCACATCCGCCAGTGTGCCGATTTGATCCGCAACTGTCATGCCTGTCAATTATCCCGCGCCAGCCGACGTAAAGCCCGGCCCAACGCTCAGCGGGAGCCCGCGGGCCCACACCGGCCGAACCGGCTAGATCGCCCGCTTGAGGTCGTCGACCTTGTCCAGACGCTCCCAGGGCAGGTCGATGTCGGTTCGGCCGAAGTGGCCGTACGCGGCCGTCTGCGCGTAGATCGGACGCAGCAGGTCCAGGTCGCGGATGATCGCGCCGGGTCGCAGATCGAACACCTCGGGCACGATCTTCTCGATCTTGACCGGGTCGACGATCGCGGTCCCGAACGTCTCGATGAACAGACCGACCGGTGCCGCCTTGCCGATCGCGTAGGCCACTTGCACCTCGACCCGCTCCGCCAGCCCTGCAGCGACGATGTTCTTGGCCACCCAGCGCATCGCGTACGCCGCCGACCGGTCCACCTTGGACGGATCCTTGCCGGAGAAGGCGCCGCCGCCGTGGCGGGCCCAGCCGCCGTAGGTGTCGACGATGATCTTGCGGCCGGTCAGACCGGCGTCACCCATCGGTCCGCCGAGGACGAACTTGCCGGTCGGGTTGACCAGCACCCGCGTCGACGAAGAGTCCAGCGTCTCGTGCGCGAGGTCCTTGAGGACAGTGTCGAGCACGTGCTTGCGGATGTCGGGGTCCAGCGTCTTCTCCAGGTCGATGCCATCGGCATGCTGGGTGGACACCACCACGGTGTCCAGCCGGACCGGAACGTCGTCCTCGTACTCGATGGTGACCTGCGTCTTGCCGTCCGGGCGCAGGTAGGGCAGCGTCCCGTTCTTGCGCACCTCGGTCAGCCGCCGCGAGAGCCGGTGGGCCAGCGCGATCGGTAGCGGCATCAGCTCCGGGGTGTCATTGATCGCGTAGCCGAACATCAAGCCCTGGTCACCGGCGCCCTGCGAGTCCAGCGGGTCCGCAGCACCCTCGACGCGCGCCTCGTGGGCGGTGTCGACGCCCTGGGCGATGTCGGGCGACTGCGCGCCGATCCCGATGTTCACCCCGCACGATGCACCGTCGAAACCCTTGTCCGACGAGTCGTAGCCGATCTCGAGAATCCGCTCGCGCACCGTGTTCGTGATGCCGGCGAACGCCTCCTTCGCGGTCGTGGTCACCTCGCCGACCACGTGGACCTGCCCGGTGGTCACCAGGGTCTCGACGGCCACGCGTGAGTGTGGATCGTCCGCCAGCAGCGCGTCGAGCACCGAGTCGCTGATCGCGTCACAGATCTTGTCCGGATGCCCCTCAGTCACCGATTCGCTGGTGAACAGACGACCCTTTTCGCTCACACCCTCACCCTTCCAAGTCCGCATGAAAAACGTTAGTTAGACAAATTATATCGGCAGGCCCGTACATGTTGGCGGCCGGTCGACGGTGTCACGGAGGCTAGGTGGCGTCCCCGCCGCCCTGGTGCAAGAACGTGACGATTGCATCCACAATACGACTGGCCATCAACGTCTTCGAGCCGTGCTGCAGCGCCAACTCGGTACCGTCGGACGCCAGCAACCAGCCGTCGTTGTTGTCCACCTCGAAGGCCTTGCCCTCACCGACAGCGTTGACCACCAGCAGGTCGCAGCCCTTGCGACGCAGCTTGGCCCGGGCATGGAACAGCACATCACCGTTCGCGTCGCCGGTCTCGGCGGCGAAGCCGACGATGGCCCGCATGTTGGGCAACTGGCCGGCCGCACGGGCCTGCACGGCGGCGGCCAGCACGTCGTCGTTGCGGACGAGTTCGATCGTCGGTGCTGCAGTGTCCTCGGTGGCAGCCTTTTTGATCTTGGCAGTTGCGACGTGCGTCGGCCGGAAGTCGGCGACGGCAGCCGCCATCGCCAGCACATGGACATCGGGCGCGTGCTTGGAGACCGCATCGCGGAGTTGTTGGGCCGAGCTGACGTGCACGACCTCCACGCCGGCCGGGTCGATCAGCCCGGCGGTATGCCCGGCGATCAGCGTGACCTCGGCGCCGCGCTGAGCGGCGACCCGCGCCAGCGCGTAGCCCTGCTTGCCCGAGCTGCGGTTGCCGATGAAGCGGACCGGGTCGATCGGCTCGCGGGTGCCACCAGCGGTCACCAGCAACTTGACGCCGGCCAGGTCGTAGGGCATCGCGTCGTGGCGCTCCAGCAGCAGCTGGGCGAACGTGGTGATCTCTTCCGCTTCGGGCAGCCGGCCTGCGCCGCTGTCCGCGCCCGTGAGCCGCCCGGAGGCGGGTTCCAGCACCACTGCGCCGCGGCGCCGCAGCGTCGCAGCGTTCTCGACGGTCGCCGGGTGCTGCCACATCTCGGTATGCATCGCCGGGGCGAACAGCACCGGGCATCGTGCGGTCAGCAGCGTCGCGGTCAGCAGGTCGTCGGCGCGGCCGTGCGCGGCCCGGGCCAGCAGGTCGGCGGTTGCCGGTGCCACCACGACCAGGTCGGCGCCTTGGCCGATGGCGACGTGCGGCACCTGCGGAACGTCCTCGAAGACACCGGTCTGCACCGGCTCGCCGGAGAGTGCCTCGAAGGTGGCGGCACCGACGAAGCGCAACGCGGATTCGGTGGGGATGACGCGGACTTGGTGGCCCAACTCGGTGAGTTGACGAACGACGGTCGCGGCCTTGTAGGCGGCGATACCCCCGGAGACGCCGACAATGATCCGCTTGCGGTCCGCCCGCTTTTCTCCCGAGAGGCTCATCACAAGCCCGCCGCGGTCCCGCTACTCGCCTTCGGTGTGCTCGAGCAGGTCGCCGTGGATCTCGCGCATGGCGATCGACAGCGGCTTCTCCTGAAGGCCGGGCTCGACCAGCGGGCCGACGTATTCGAGGATGCCTTCGCCGAGCTGGTTGTAGTAGTCGTTGATCTGCCGAGCCCGCTTGGCCGCGTAGATCACCAGGGCGTACTTGCTGGAAACACGCTCAAGCAGCTCGTCGATGGGCGGGTTGGTGATGCCCAACGGCGTGTCATAGGCGCCGATCCCACCCGATGCCGGATCGAACTGATCGGGGACGGCGGCTAATGACGCGTCGGTCTGCGAGTTACTCACTGAAAACTTTCTCCCTGATGACGTAGAGCGGTGTGCGACTAATGGTGAATCGAGTCTGATAGCGGATCACGCCATATCCGGCGCTTGTCCCACCAGCAAGGATACCAATTCTGCGCACGCAGACTCCAATTGACTGTTTACGACCACCGCGTCGAAGTCGTCCTGAGCCGCTAGTTCGGTGCGGGCGGTGGCGAGCCGGCGTTCGATCACCTCGGGCGTCTCGGTCCCGCGGCCCATCAGCCGGGCCTCCAAGTCCTGCCAGCTCGGCGGCGCCAGAAACACGGTGATCGCCTCTGGCATCGCCTTTTTGACCGCGCGAGCCCCGGCCAGATCGACCTCGATCAACACTGGATGCCCGGCCGCGGTGGCGTCCCGGACCGGCTGGGCCAAGGTGCCCGACCGATGCAGGCCGCTGTGGATCTCGGCCCATTCCAGCAGGGCGCCGTCATCGATCAGTTGCTGAAAGCGGGCCGGGGTTACGAAGTAATAGTCGACACCGTCGACTTCACCCGGGCGCGGCGCTCGGGTGGTGGCCGAAACGCTGAAAAGCAGCTCGGGAACCCGCTCGCGCAGGCAGCGGACCAGCGTCGACTTGCCTACCGCGGATGGACCGGACAGCACCACCACGCGTCCCGCGGCTTTCGCCCCAAGACGTGCGTCGCGGTCACCGTCCGGTCCCCCGTCGGTGCTCACCGACTCTCCTGGCAGATGCCTAGGAGAAGTCGAACTTTTCCAGCAGGGCCTTGCGCTGACGATCGCCGAGCCCACGCAGGCGGCGGGTCGGGGCGATCTCGAGCTCGGTCATGATTTCCTGCGCCTTGACCTTGCCAACCTTCGGCAACGCCTCCAGCAGCGCAGAAACCTTCATCTTGCCCAAGACCTCGTTGGTCTCAGCATCGTGCAGCACCTGCTTCAGGTTGGTGCCACCGCGCTTCAGCCGATCCTTAAGCTCGGCTCGCGCTCGGCGTGCGGCGGCAGCCTTCTCCAACGCGGCCGCGCGCTGCTCGTCGGTCAACTGGGGAAGAGCCACGATTCCTCCGTCTCAATCACTCATCGACAGCTATCGATCTTTGTTCGTCTCGGCTGGGTAGTCCAGCCAGCGGAGACGACCGTACTCACGCTGCCAGACGAAATCTAACCCGCCCCCCCAGTTGAAGCTACGAAGGCCCAGCGTGTGGCACCGGGCAGCGGTATCGGAAGTCGCCGTCGGCGACGGTGCCGCCGCTCCCGTGGGCGGCCCCGGCCGAGGTGACGAAAATGACCTCTACCAGGCGTTTCTTTGCTGACCTGGGAGACCGTTGGTTGCCGCGATCGCATCGTCCCAGCCGCCCCGGCAGCACTCGGAAACCCGAAATTACGCCGATTGCGCATGTCACGGCGTGTCGCGCGTGTCGCCGGGCACACGCGACATCGCTTGGCGCGCGTTTTCGCCGCCACCAAACCGTGAACTACGCCGTGTAGTACCACCGGAGCACTATCAACACATCCACACAGGTGTCACAGAGGTCCCACAATCGCGATCGTTAGATTTGCTGACGAGCGAGGGAGATGGGGTGTTTGCGATGAACATGAAACGTGCGTTTCATGCGTCCATGATCGCGCTGAGCATCGGACTGAGCGGCGCTTGGCCTACCGGAATCGCCGCGGCTAAAGCCACACCATCGGCCCCGCTGGGCAACACCGCCCCGTCCCCGACCGGCGGGTCGGCGCAAATGCATCAGCCAGCAGTAGCAGGGACCTCGTAGTCCCCTTCGTAATAGCTTGTTGCGGAACCGATTCGGTTACCGGTAGCTGTCAACCCGCGAGGTAGGCGACCGCGTCACGCATCCGCTCACCGGCCGCGCGCAGCGCCGCTACGTCGGGACCTGCCCGCAACACCTCGCGCGACACCGCGGGCAGCAGTTGGCCGGGAGCGCTCCCACCCAGACCGTTCAACGCACTGGCCTGGCCGCCCTGGGCGCCGATACCGGGCACCAGCACCGGGCCGCCAAGGCAGCTGACATCGGGCGCGGCGGCCACTGTGGCCCCGATTACCACGCCGACCGAGCCGGGCCCGGGGCGCTGCGCCCGGTTGACGGCTGCCGCCTGGTCGACGATCGACTGGGCCACGGCGCGGCCGTCGATTTCGGCGCGCTGCACGGTCGCGCCCTCCGGGTTCGACGTTGCCGCCAACACGAACACGCCTCGACCGTGCGTCGCAGCGGTGTCCAGCAGGGGCTGCAACGAACCGAAACCCAAATAGGGTGAGGCCGTCACGGCGTCGACGGCCAGCGGCGAGTCACCGGCCCAGGCGATCGCGTAGGCGCCCATCGTCGATCCGATGTCGCCTCGTTTGGCATCGGCCAACACCAGCACGCCGGCCTCGCGCAGCCCGGCGATGGTGCGCTCCAAGACCGCGTATCCCGCGGCGCCGTAGGCCTCGAAAAACGCGACTTGCGGTTTGACGACGGCGAAGTCGGCGTACGCCTGCACACAGGTGTCGCAGAACGCCGCCAGGCCGCCAGGGTCGACGGGCAGATCCCAGGCCCGCAACAATTCGGGATGCGGATCGATGCCCAGACACAGCGGTCCGCGACGCGACATCGCGTCGGCCAGCCGGGCGCCGAACCTGGACGTCATCAATGGCCGCCGTTGTTCAGCGTGCTGTGCAGTTCCTGCAGAGAGCGCACACCGATGTCGCCGCGGATTCCGGCTTCGATGCCCTGGACGGCCGCAGATGCGCCCTGAACGGTCGTCACACAGGGGATGTTCACTCCCACTGCTGCCGAACGGATCTCGTAACCGTCGATGCGTGGCCCCGAGTTGCCGTACGGGGTGTTGATCACCATGTCGACCTCACCGGCGCGGATGGCGTCGACGGCAGACGTCGCAGGCCGGCCCGGCTGCGCCGGCTCGAAATGCTTACGAACCTCGTCGCACGGAATCCCGTTGCGCCGCAGCATTTCCGCCGTTCCCTCGGTGGCGAGCACGCGAAAGCCCAGGTCCGCCAGCCGCTTGACCGGGAACACCAGCGACCGCTTGTCCCGGTTGGCCACCGACACGAATATGGTGCCTTCCGCGGGCAGCGATCCGTATGCCGCGGTTTGGCTCTTGGCGAAGGCGCTGCCGAAGTCGCGGTCGATTCCCATCACCTCGCCGGTGGATTTCATTTCAGGGCCCAGCAAGGAATCGATGGCGGCCCCGTCCGCACGGCGGAAGCGGTGGAACGGCAACACGGCCTCCTTGACCGCGATCGGGGCGTTCTGGGCCGCGTTGGCGCCGTCCCCGGATGCCGCCAGCATTCCCTCGCTGCGAAGCTGAGAGATGCTGGCGCCCAGCATAATCCGGGCGCAAGCCTTGGCCAGCGGTATCGCCGTCGCCTTTGAGACGAAGGGCACCGTGCGGCTGGCACGCGGGTTGGCCTCCAGCACGTAGAGCACGTCGTCCTTCAGCGCGTATTGCACGTTGAGCAGACCCACTACCCCGATGCCGTGCGCGATCGCCTCGGTGGCCTTACGCACCTTCTCGATATCGCTGCGGCCCAGGGTTACCGGCGGCAGCGCACACGCCGAGTCACCGGAGTGGATACCGGCCTCTTCGATGTGCTCCATGATCCCGCCGATGTAGACCTCGTCGCCGTCGCACAGCGCGTCGACGTCGATCTCGATCGCGTCCTCCAGAAAGCGGTCGACCAACACCGGGTGTTCGGGTGAGAGTTCGGTGGCGCGCGCGATGTAGCCCTGCAGCGTGTCGTCGTCGTAGACGATTTCCATGCCTCGACCGCCCAGCACGTAGGACGGCCGCACCAGCACCGGATAGCCGATCTCGGCGGCGATCCGGCGAGCCTGTGCGAAAGTCGTCGCCATGCCGTACCGCGGCGCCGGCAGGCCGGCAGCCGACAACAGGTCGCCGAACGCGCCACGATCCTCGGCCAGATCGATGGCCTCCGGCGGCGTGCCGACGATCGGAACCCCCGCGTCGGCGAGCCGCTGCGCCAGCCCCAGCGGCGTCTGGCCGCCGAGTTGCACAATCACCCCGACCACACCGGGTCCACCGCTTGCGGACAGCTCCTCGGCGTGGAACACCTCGAGGACGTCCTCGAAGGTCAACGGCTCGAAATACAGCCGGTCGGCGGTGTCGTAATCGGTGGACACCGTCTCCGGGTTGCAGTTGACCATCACGGTCTCAAAACCGGCCTGCGACAACGTCGTTGCGGCATGCACACAGCTGTAGTCGAACTCGATGCCCTGACCGATCCGGTTGGGTCCCGAGCCCAGGATCAGCACCTTGGGCCGCTCGGTCTGCGGCGCCACCTCGGTCTCTGCGGACGGATCGAGCTCGTAGCTGCTGTAGTGATACGGCGTCTTGGCCTCGAACTCCGCGGCGCAGGTGTCGACGGTCTTGTACACCGGGTGGATGCCTAGCCGTCGCCGCAACGACCGCACACCGTCCTCGCCGGCCAGTTCCGGCCGCAGCGCGGCGATCTGGCGGTCCGACAAGCCGCTGTGCTTGCACCGCCGCAGCAGGTCCCCGTCGAGCACCGCGGCGTCAACCACCTCATGGCGCAACGTTTGAAGCTCGGCGATCTGCGCGACGAACCACGGGTCGACACCCGATGCCTCGGCCACCCGCTCCACTGAAGCGCCCAGACGCAATGCCAATTCGATGTCGTAGAGCCGACCCTCGGTCGGTGTGCGCAGCTGCTGCAGCACCGTCTCGACGTCGGTTCCGGGGTCCGGCGCCGTCCAAAACCCGGCCCGGCTGGTTTCCAGCGACCTCATCACCTTGCCAAGTGCTTCGATGAAGTTGCGGCCCAACGACATTGCTTCGCCGACGGATTTCATCGTGGTGGTCAATGTCGGGTCGGCGCCGGGGAACTTCTCGAACGCGAACCGCGGTGCCTTGACCACCACATAGTCCAGCGTCGGCTCGAAGCAGGCTGGAGTTTCCTTGGTGATGTCGTTGAGGATCTCGTCGAGGGTGTAGCCGACGGCCAGTTTGGCGGCGATCTTGGCGATCGGGAAGCCGGTCGCTTTGGAGGCCAACGCGCTCGACCGCGACACCCGCGGGTTCATCTCGATGACGATCAGCCGACCATCACTGGGGTCGACGGCGAACTGGATGTTGCAGCCGCCGGTGTCAACGCCCACCTCACGCAGGATGGCGATGCCCAGGTCCCGCATCCGCTGGTACTCCCGGTCGGTCAGCGTCATTGCCGGCGCGACCGTCACCGAGTCGCCGGTGTGCACGCCCATCGGGTCGACATTTTCGATCGAGCAGACCACGACGACGTTGTCTTTGCCGTCGCGCATGAGCTCGAGCTCGAATTCCTTCCAGCCGTAGATCGATTCCTCGATCAGCACATTGGCGCTCGGGGACGCGGCCAAACCCGCGCCCGCCATCCGCTCGACCTCTTCGGCGCTGTGCGCCAGTCCCGACCCCAGGCCACCCATGGTGAACGACGGCCGAACTACCACCGGAAGGCCGAGCTCGGCGACGGTCTCGCGGACCTCGGCAAAAGTGAAACACACACGGCTGCGAGCTGATTCGCCGCCAACCTTGGCGACGATGTCCTTGAACCGCTGCCGGTCCTCACCGCGCTGGATCGCGTCGAAGTCCGCACCGATGAGCTCGACACCGTAGCGCTCCAGCACGCCGCTTTCGTACAGCGCGACCGCGGTATTGAGTGCCGTCTGCCCACCCAGGGTGGCCAGCAGCGCATCGATCTTGTTGCCGCGCTCGGCCTGCTGTGCGATCACCCGTTCGACGAAGCCGGGCGTGATCGGTTCAACGTAGGTGTGATCGGCGTATTCGGGGTCGGTCATGATGGTGGCCGGGTTGGAGTTGACCAGGCTGACCTGGAGCCCTTCGGCGCGCAGCACCCGGCACGCCTGGGTACCGGAGTAGTCGAATTCGCAGGCCTGCCCGATGACGATCGGCCCGGAGCCGATCACCAGGACATGGCGCAGGTCGGTGCGACGCGGCACTAGCGGTCCTCCCCTGCCATCAGGTCGACGAACTGATCGAATAAGTACTCCGCGTCATGCGGCCCGGCCGCTGCCTCGGGGTGGTACTGAACCGAAAACGCTTTTCCATCAATAAGTTTGACGCCTTCGACGACACCGTCGTTGGCGCAGGTGTGACTGACCACGGCCGGGCCGAACGGCGTGTCGAACCGCTGGCCGGCCTCTCCCTCCAGCGCGAAGCCGTGGTTCTGCGCCGTCACCGCGACCCGCCCGGTGGCGTGATCCATCACCGGAATGTTGATGCCGCGGTGGCCGAAGACCATCTTGTAGGTGGACAGGCCCAGCGCGCGGCCCAGGATCTGGTTGCCGAAACAGATGCCGAACAACGGGATTCCAGCACCCAGCACCTGGCGGGTCACCTCGACGATGTGGTCGGCGGTGGCCGGATCTCCGGGCCCGTTGGACAGGAAGACGCCCTGCGGCTTGAGCTCGGCGATCTGCTCGAAGGTCACCGACGACGGCAGCACGAGGCTGCGGACTCCGCGCCGGGCGAAATTGCGCGGGGTGTTGGTCTTGATGCCGAGATCGATTGCGGCGACGGTGAACCGGTGCAGCCCGTCGGGTTCGACGACATATTCGCCCGCGGTGCTGACCTGCCCGGCCAGGTCAGCACCCAGCATCGACTCTTGGCCGCGCACTCGCAACACCAGTGCGTCGGCGTCGGCCAGCGCGGGACCGGAGAACACGCCCGCCTTCATCGAGCCGCGGGTGCGCAGGTGGCGCACCACCGCGCGGGTGTCGATGCCGGCGATCCCGACGATGTGTTGCCGGACCAGTTCGTCTTCCAGTGTTCCGGTGGCACGCCAGTTGGAGGCTCGTGGCGAGGGATCGCGCACCGCGTAGCCCGCGACCCAGATCTTGTCGCCCCGGCTTTCGGCGTCCTCCCCGTTCCATCCGGTGTTGCCGATCTGCGGGGCGGTGGCCACCACGATCTGGCGGTGATAGCTGGGGTCGGTCAACGTCTCCTGATAGCCCGACATACCGGTGGAAAAGACCGCTTCGCCCAGTGTTTCGCCGATCGCCCCGAACGCCGTCCCGGTGAACGTCCGGCCATCTTCGAGGACCAGCATGGCCTTCACAGCGCGACTCCTTCCGGCCAGCTCTGCAGCCAGGTCACGTATTCGTCGCGGTTGTTCGCCCGGAAACCCGTGTCAATCTTGACTCCCGACGGCAGCCGCCATCGGATCGCCAGTATTCCGTCACGGGCGCCGACTTTTCCGGCTACGCCGCGTTCAGTACGGATGGCGGAAATCGACTCCTTGGGGATCCAAATCGGCTGTGCCCGGATGCGTTGCACGAGGATCCCCCCGGGATAACGGCTCAGCACAGCCCTGCTGCGGTAGCCGAGGTCACCGGCGGTGATCCGCTCGCTCCAGGTCGGTGCCATCGTGCAGCCGACATAGACGCCGCGGGTGGTGATGGTGGCCGAGCCGGTCCACTCTGGCATGTCGGGCAGCGTGCCGATCAGCTCGGCCTGCCGGCGTGCGCGCTCTCGCCAGCCGCGCATCATCATTTGGATGACGAACGCGATCAGCAGCGCCAGCACCGCCGCCATGATCAGCGACGCGACCAGCGTTCCGGAATTCATGCCGGGCTCTTTCCGTCGCGGGCGGTGATTTTGCCGCGCAGCAGCGTTGTGGTGACGGTCGCGGGCAACGTCATCGCTTCGTACGGGGTGTTGGCCGAGCGGCTGGCCAGTTCCGGACCGGCGACCGTCCAGGTGGCGTCGGGGTCCACCACGGTCAGGTTGGCCGGTTCGCCGATCTCCAGGGGCCGACCGTGGTCGGGCAGTCCGGCGATGCGAGCCGGG
>DASQSQ010000198.1:0-2071 GCA_035642315.1 Mycobacterium sp. | reverse complement strand
GATTGGAAGGTCGGCCTCTTCGGCGGTCATAGCGGTCGACGCTGGGACCTGGCGGCACAGTTCGCGATAAACCACCCCCGGGCACAGGGTGCCTGTTCACCGCAGTCCATGCCGCGATGGACTCATTAATGTCTGGCTGGGATGGAGTATCTGCACGAAATCGGTACTGCGTCAAGCGAATCACGTGGTCGTAGCGCATGATCTCGATGGGGTTTACATGGGCGGTGTTCATTGCCTATCCCTAGCTACTTCGACCTGAAAAAGTCCGGCGTGGCTGCGCGTGTGGACAGGCTTTGAGTTGGGACAATGACCTCGAACCCTTGGTGAGAAGGATTCGAGGTCATTGTGTTTCGTACTGTAGGCGATCAGGTGTCGCTGTGGGAGGCGGTCTTGCCGCCGGAATTGTTGAAATTGCCAGGCGAGCTGGCCCGGGTCGATCGGTTACTGGATGACCCGGCGTTCTTCGCCCCGTTCGTACCGTTCTTCGATCCGCGGATCGGGCGCCCGTCGACACCGATGGAGACCTATCTGCGGTTGATGTTCCTGAAGTTCCGCTACCGGCTGGGCTATGAATCGTTGTGCCGGGAGGTCGGCGATTCGATTACCTGGCGGCGGTTCTGCCGGATCCCGTTGGACGGATCGGTGCCGCATCCAACGACGTTGATGAAACTCACCACCCGGTGCGGTAGTGCGGCCGTCGACGGGCTCAACGAGGCCGTGCTGGCCAAGGCTGCTGAGGCGAAACTGTTGCGCACCGGCCGGGTTCGCGCCGACACGACGGTGGTCCCGGCGAACGTGTGCTACCCGACGGATTCGGGGTTGCTGACCAAGGCGATTCGCCGGATCGGGAGCACTGGGCGACGGATCCGCGCCGCGGGCGGTGCGGTGCGCACCAGGCCGCGGGATCGGTCGCGGGCGGCCGGGAAACGCGCGCACTCGATCGCGGCGAAACTGCGCTCCCGCAGCCAGTTGGGTCGTGACCAGGTCAAAGACCGCGTGTTGGCGATGACCGCAGAACTCGCCGACCTGGCCCAGGCCACGGTCGGCCAGGCGCGCCGTCTGCTGAGCAATGCCCGACGGGCGCTGCGCCGCGCCCAGGCCAAGGCCGCCGAGCCGGCCGAAGCAGCAGGCCATGATCCCGCGGCGGGGCGGCGACGGGGCCGGTTGGCCCGCGCCGTCAACGACCTCTCGCAGCTGCTGGAAGCGACTACACAGATCATCGGCCAGACCCGCCAACGGATCGCCGGGATGACCCCTGACGGAGCCAGCCGGGTGGTCAGTCTGCACGACCAGCAGGCCCGCCCGATCGCCAAGGGCCGACTCGGTAAGCCGGTCGAGTTCGGTTACAAGGCGCAAGTCGTCGACAATGACGACGGTATCGTTCTCGATCACGACGTCGAGATCGGGAACCCCGCGGACGCACCGCAACTGGCCCCCGCCGTGGCACGGATCAAGAAACGCACAGGCCGTCCACCGGGGACGGTGACGGCCGACCGCGGTTACGGCGAGGCCGCCGTGGACGCTGAGTTGACCGACCTTGGTGTCCGCACCGTCGTCATCCCGCGCAAGGGCAGACCCGGTGCCGCCCGCCAGCGTCTCGAGCACGGACGGGCGTTCCGCCGAACCATCAAATGGCGAACCGGATGCGAAGCACGGATCAGCACCCTCAAACGCGGATACGGCTGGGACCGCACCCGCCTGGACACCCTCGAAGGAGCCAAAACCTGGACCGGACAGGGGATCTTCACCCACAACCTGACCAAGATCGCCGCCCTGACCGCATGACATCGGCATCGGGGCGACATCAACGCCCCGGATTTGACATCTACGCCTGCCCGCTCAGCCCCGATCATGGCGATCGGGGTTTTTCAGGTCGAAGTAACTAGTGGTCGGTGTGCAGCCGTGCCATGCGGCGAGTCTGTCACGACGGCCTGCCCCTATCCTGACGCTATGCCCGCAGTGGGCGAGCTGGTCCGTTGCACCGAAGGCGGATGGATGGTGCGCCCGCCTGAGTCCTGCCCCCGCCGGCACCGGCTCGGCGCTAACCGCGTGCTCGTCGGTCACCAACCAT
>DASQSQ010000197.1:0-3436 GCA_035642315.1 Mycobacterium sp. | reverse complement strand
TGCGGTCGACGCCGTGCATCGTCAGGTCAAGTCCGGGCCCGACAGCCCGGTCCCCTACAGCGCCTTTGACCGCGACCTCCAGATGTGGGTGGCAGCATGCCTTTTCGTCGGCTTGGAGGATACCTACCAGTTGCTGCGCGGAAAGCTGTCCGACGAGCTCGCCGAGCATTTCTACCGTTCGGCGTTCACGCTCGGCACCACACTGCAGGTCGGCGAGGGCCAATGGCCCCCCACGCGTCAAGATTTCGACCGCTACTGGAACGACGCTTGCGGGCGGGCCGTCATGGACGACGTGGTGCGCGGCTACCTACGCGATTTGATCGACCTGCGAATGGTCTCGCTGCTTTTGCGTCCGATCTTCGGCCCATTGCTGCGGTTTCTGACCGTGGGATTTCTCGCGCCGGTCTTCCGAGAGGCCCTGCAGGTCGAGTGGAGACCCGGTCAGCAGCGGCGGTTCGAATACCTATTTCTACTGGTGGCCTTCGCTAATCGGTTTCTGCCCAAGTTCATTCGTCAGGGCGGCAGCTACCTGCTATTGACAGACGTCCGCAGTCGAATCCGTCGCCGCCGCAATCTGATTTGAAAGGAAGTCTGTGAGCAATCGTCAGCTATACCTCGGCATCGTGGCCGTCGCTCTGGTTGTCATCGGACTACTGGCACTGTGGTTCCCGGTGTATTTGAGCCAGTACGACCAATACGGCATGCAAATCGTCTGCGGCAGAGGCTTCAGCGCGGACCTCTCGCAGGCCGCCGGCGCCAACGGCGGAAACGGTCTGGTCTCACAATGCGGTACGGCGCTGCTGCTGCGTCGCCTCTGGGCGATCCCGGCCGTGGTCTTGGGCTGGCTCATGCTGGCCGGCCTTGCGGCGGTCTGGGTCCACACCAAGCCCTCAACGGACGAAAGCTCGCGCTTTTGGGAGTTGAGCGGGGATAGCACGTAGCAAGATAGACAGTCCAAACTGGACAGTTTTGGCTGTCTAGTTTAGACTTGCGCTGGTGGATGGGATCACCGAGTCCGCGGGAGCGGCGGCCCGAGATCTTCGGGTGATGTTCAGCCGGCTACGTCGCCAGCTGAAGGAAGTCTCTACCGGTAGCGATCTGACGCCGTCGCAGACCGCGGTGCTCACGCGGCTCTGGAAAGAGGGAGCGTCGTCGGCCAGTGCGCTGGCCGCCGCTGAGCGGGTGCGGCCACAGTCGATGGCGACCATACTGGCCGGACTCACCAGGCATGGCCTTCTCCGGCGTGCACCCGACCCTGATGATGGTCGGCGCCAAGTGATCTCATTGACCGCCGCGGGGCGGCGCCGTGCGGAAAGCGACCGTCAGGTCCGCGAGGAATGGCTGGCCCGCGCCATGCAGGAGCGCTATTCCGAGCGGGAGCGCCGCGTCATCCTCGACGCGTTGTCCCTGCTCCAGCGCTTGACCGATTAACGAAAGGGGTTAGGAAATGGAATTGGGAATCCACTTCATCGACTTTCTGCCCGGCGACCCGGCGAATCTGGCGCCGACGCTGACGGCGACCGCCAAGACCGCGGAAGACATCGGCGCGACCATGTTCACGCTGGCCGATCATTTCTTCCAGATGGAAGCTGTTGGGCGGGCGGAAGATCCGTTCTTGGAGGGCTACACATCGCTGGGCTTTCTGGCCGGCCAGACCGCTAGCATCACCCTGACACTGCTGGTCACGGGGGTGACCTATCGTTTTCCGGGGGTGCTGGCCAAGACCGTAACCACACTCGACGTGCTCTCGCAGGGCCGGTCGATGTTGGGTATCGGAGCCGCCTGGTACGAGCGCGAGCATGTCGCGTTGGGTATCCCCTACCCGCCGGTGAGCGAGCGATTCGAGATGCTCGAAGAGACGCTGCAGATCTGCCTGCAGATGTGGGGCGATGACGACGGTCCCTATCACGGCAAGCGCTACCAGCTGGCCGAAACGATTTGTGAACCCAAGCCAATTCGCCGACCGCCGATCCTGATTGGCGGTGGCGGCGAGAAGAAGACGCTGCGGATGGTCGCTCAATATGCGGATGTCTGGAATTCCACGGATGCCGAGCCCGAGGTGCTCAAGCACAAGATCGAGGTGTTGACGCGTCACTGCGAGAACGTAGGCCGCGACGTCGCCGAGATCCGCAAAACAGTGGGTCTGTTAGCGGACCCGTTCGACGACGTCGACGGCTACCTCAAGCGGCTCGAGGAGTATGCCGAGCTGGGCATCGACATGATCAACATCGGTCCGGTGCCTGGCGACCCGGATCCTGCCGGGTTCGTGCAGCGCTTCGGGGACGAGTTGATGCCGAGGGTATCCGAGATCGGTTGAGCCGCAGCTACGTTACGGATCAGCTACCAGCAGATGATCGTTGCGCGCTTGGCGGCGTATTCGCTGTCCGAAATGGCGCCCTTGGTGCGCAGGACCTCAAGCTCGTCCAAGCGTTGCGACGCCGCCGCCGACAGCTGGGACGCTGGCGCCGGCGCCTGCCCGGCAGTGTCGTGCTGCCAGTGCTGAACTGTGGCGCTTGGGCTTTCGCCGAAGTTGAGCAGCCCGAGCCGCAGTAGGAGCAGAAGCAGCGCGACGATGCCTCCGATGGGCAGGCCGAGATAGAAAATCCAGCCGCCGGCCACGCCGACCTGACTCAGCACGACGAAGCGAAAAACGAGCGATATGGCGAACAGAGCGACGAGCGCCCCGACTATCACTTTGGTCCTGGTGTTCATTGACGTATTCCTTTCTGGTAGTTATAGATCGCGCCCGGCCGGGTTGGCTACGGGCAAGTCACGTCGATCTCGAAGGACTTGCTGACCGGTCCAGCCATCGGATTGGACATGTCCGCACCGCTCGCCGTGCCGGAGATCTTGTACGAGCTGCCGTCCTTGGTGGCGTTGGCGTTGCCTGAGGTCCCGCCAACTCCCAACGTCACGCCGTTGACATTGCCGAGCGCAACGGATTTGACGACCGGCGGGTTGGCATCGGTCAGCACTGCGCCGATACCAGTGGGCGCACCCGATGCACCGGGTGTCGCGCCGCCGATGGCAATGCTGACGTTGCCTGCGGCGGTGGTGCAGGCAACCGCGCCTTTGACGCTGTGGTCCTTGCCGTCGACGACCACCTTGGTGTTCGACTCGCTGGTCGCGGCGACAGCGCCGTTGCCGGTTCTGACGGCGTCGCTGTGCGAGCAGCTCGCCAGCGCCACGCCGAGGATCGCCGCCGCGCCGGCCGTGATCATGACTTCGCGTTTCATAGTTGGACTCCGTTTCTTTCTTCTGATCGTTCGTCATCGCTCATCGCGACGCGTCAACACTTTGCGGGAGCGCGCTTACTGGATCCTTAATGGACTGTTCGGCGGGTGACGCTCAGTCCGTGCCGGCCGAGGAGTCGATGTACATCGACTGAATGCCGACGCGGCCGGGGCCGGTGAACCGGTTGAAGACGAGATTGCCG
>DASQSQ010000196.1:0-2692 GCA_035642315.1 Mycobacterium sp. | reverse complement strand
TTCGTCAACGCGCTGCCGGTGTTCATCGCCTCCGACCCGGTGTGGGCGAAGAAGTTCAAGGACGCCGGTGTGCCGATCGTCGGTGACGACATCAAGAGCCAGGTCGGTGCGACGATCACCCACCGCGTGATGGCCAAGCTGTTCGAGGACCGCGGCGTGCAACTCGACCGCACCATGCAGCTCAACGTCGGCGGCAACATGGACTTCCTGAACATGCTCGAGCGTGAGCGGTTGGAGTCGAAGAAGATCTCCAAGACCCAGGCCGTCACGTCGAATCTGCAGCGGGAGTTCAAGACCAGGGACGTGCACATCGGCCCGTCCGACCACGTCGGCTGGCTCGACGACCGCAAGTGGGCTTACGTCCGGCTGGAGGGCCGCGCGTTCGGTGACGTGCCGCTGAACCTGGAGTACAAGCTCGAGGTGTGGGACTCGCCCAACTCGGCCGGCGTCATCATCGACGCGGTCCGGGCCGCCAAGATCGCCAAGGACCGCGGCATCGGCGGCCCGGTGGTCCCGGCGTCGGCGTATCTGATGAAGAGCCCGCCGAAGCAGCTCCCGGACGACGTCGCCCGTGCGCAGCTCGAAGAATTCATCATCGGCGGCTGAGTTCCGACCAGGTGTAGTCACACCTGTCACAGCGAGTTCGGGTGTCCCGCTGTGCCCGCCTCATAGCGACACCTTGGTGACATCGCGCGTCGCCACCGGCATTTGTCGCTCGTAGGCGGGCTGAGCCTTTGGGTCGCCCTTCGGCGGCCTGGCGCAGTTCGTAGGGTCAGATGCGTGACCGAGTTTTCCGATGACGAACTGGTCGGCCTGTCCGAGTTCTCGCTGCTGCCCGAGAACGCCGAGCAAGCCGGCGTCGAAGGCCCGTTGCCGCGCGTGCGGCGCATCGATGCGGGCTCCGTCAGCGCGCTGCAGTGGGGCGACTCCACACCGCGGATCGTGTTCCTGCACGGCGGCGGGCAGAACGCGCACACGTGGGACACCGTGATCGTCGGTTTGGGGCAACCGGCGTTGGCGGTGGACCTGCCCGGCCACGGGCATTCGGGGTGGCGCGAGGACGGCGACTACTCGCCGCAACATAACGCCGCCGCCGTCGCCCCGGTGCTGAACGAGCTTGCGCCACATGCCGATCTGGTTGTCGGCATGTCGCTGGGCGGGCTGACCGCGATCGGGCTCGGCGCGATCGCGCCGCACCTGGTGCGTGAACTCGTCCTCGTCGACGTCACCCCGTCAGCGCTGCGCCGGCACTCCGAGATGACCAAAGAACAGCTGGGGACGGTGGCGCTGGTGCAGGGTGACCGGGAATTCCCCAGCTTCGCGGCGATGCTGGAGTTGACCACCGCGGCGGCGCCGCATCGCGACCCTAAATCGTTGCGCCGCGGCGTGTTTCACAACTCCCGCCGGCTCGACAACGGCAGCTGGACGTGGCGCTACGACACCATCCGAGAGATCCCCGACTTCGACAGCCTGTGGGGCGACGTCGACGGGTTGTCGGCACCCATCACGCTGGTACGCGGCGGCAACTCGGGCTTCGTGAGCGACGAGGACGCCGCCGAACTCGGCCAACGCGCACAGACGTTCCGCGGGGTGCACGTCGTCGAGAACTCCGGGCATTCCGTGCAAAGCGACCAACCCCGCGCACTGATCGACATCCTGCGCGGAGTGCTCGGCGGCGCCTGACACCCAGGGCCTACGTTGGGGATATGAGCCCGCGTATCGGCGTACAGCTGCAGCCACAACATGCCCCGCACTACCAGAACATCCGTGACGCGGTCCGCCGCTGCGAGGACATCGGCGTCGACGTCGCGTTCAACTGGGACCACTTCTTTCCGCTGTACGGCGACCGAGACGGCGCCCACTTCGAATGCTGGACAATGCTTGGCGCCTGGGCCGAGCAGACATCGCGCATCGAGATCGGCGCGCTGGTCAGCTGTAACTCCTATCGCAATCCTGAGCTGCTCGCCGACATGGCCCGCACCGTCGACCACATCTCCGGCGGGCGACTCGTCTTGGGTATCGGCTCGGGCTGGAAACACAAGGACTACCAGCAGTACGGCTACGAATTCGGCACCGCCGGTAGCCGGCTGGATGACCTCGCCGCTGCCCTGCCGCGGATCACGTCGCGGCTTGGCAAGCTGAATCCGGCACCCACCCGCGACATTCCGATACTGATCGGCGGCGGCGGCGAAAAGAAGACCTTGCGCCTGGTCGCCGAGCATGCCGACATCTGGCACAGCTTCACTGACGCCGCCGCCTATCCCGCAAAGTCGGCTGTGCTGGCCGACCACTGCACCGCCGTCGGGCGTGATCCGGCCGACATCGAACGGTCGGCCGCGGTGGGCGGCGAGACCGGAGCCTCGGATGCCCCGCGGTTGATCGCCGAGGCCGAGGCGCTGACCGACCTCGGTGTCGGCCTGCTGACGATCGGCTCGTCCGGCCCGGACTACGCCCTGACCGGCGCCGAGACGTTGTGCCGCTGGCGTGATCGCCGTTAAGCCCGAGTCGCCGCCCTCGGCATGAGAAACTTTCCGCGGATTCGTGGGGCGCGGATTCGTGGGGCGGTCGAAAGGCCTGAGAACAGACATGCCGAAGACATATGGGCTCAAAGAGAAGGATCAGGTCGTTGCCTTCATTCTCAACCAAGTACTGACGGGCAAGCTGCGCACCGGCGATCGGGTGGACCGCAACG
>DASQSQ010000195.1:0-5348 GCA_035642315.1 Mycobacterium sp. | reverse complement strand
ACACCTACGTCCCGACCGCGTTAGAAGAACCGCGGTCAGATTCATCACCGCATCAGTGGACGTCTACTGCCCAAGCCATCAAGGCGAGCTTCCGCCGCCCTGAGGCAACACTCGACAGAAGTTCTCCTTCGGTGGTTGCGGGCTACACCCGAGCGCGTCGGCGCCAGGGTGATGACGGCTCGCTGCGTATCACGGGAATGAGAGATCGCCGCGAACAAGGCCGGACGATAGTACGGTTCAGCGTTCGGCGGCCACGCAGGCCGCTAACTCTTAGCGGATGACACAGACTTCGCGGCCATTAATTCCTTTCTCAGCTCCACGCCAGCAAACCGACCAGCGGCAACGGCATCAAGCGGAGATCAAGCGGACTATCGGCCATAACGCTCTGAGCAGCATAAACAAGGGTGCCCCCGGCAGGATTCCACCCTGCGGCCTTCTGCTCCGGAGGCGGGTTCGACCCGTTTGCAGGCGTTCGCTGGCGTCTGACGGAAGTTACCCCGAGCGAGCCGAATGCGCCTGTGCCCTGCGGGTATTCGTCCGCGTCAGACCCTTGAAGTACGTTTCCGTCCACAGGCGTTCGCGAGGGGAGTTTCGAATGACAACGTCGTGACACTCTCGGCAAGGCAGCCGCGACGCACGCAACCGCGAACTTTTACCCGGGCTCGGCCGTCAGAGGGCGTCGTAACGTCCTGGCTCACCGTAGAGAGGACAAAGCATGAAACACACCCTGTTGGCCGCCGTATCGGCGGCACTCACGCTCGGCGGGATCATGACCGCGGCGCCGGCCGTCGCCGAGCCGCGCTGCGGGTTCCAAGGTGACTGGGACTGCGAGGGACCGCCGCAATACAACGGGCCGTTGCAGAACACTTGGAGTCACGGCCTAACCACGATGCCGCAGATCTGCCCCGGCGGCGCCAGCTTGCAGCCTTGCCAGTTCTACGTCCCGCAGCCATGAGCAGCCAGCGCAGCGGAGGCGGTTTCGGCGCAGCCTTCGTCTTGCTGATTTTCGTCGGCGCGATCGTCAAGTTCTGGGCGTGGATCGCTGCGGTGCTCGGCGCCTTGATGGTGTTCGGGCTGCTGCTGTGGCTGACGTTCTACTTAGAGCGGCGCGTCGAGGCCAGATATGAGAGGCGCGCCGCGCTGGTAGCTCGAGCCGATCAGCAACACGCATGGGTGCAGGCCGGCGACGACCGCGGCGTGTACGGGGACTACCCACCCGCAGTGGGCATGACCTGATATCGGCCTGCTCTGAGCCGAGTCGGCCAGCGTTCACGCCACCACAAAGGTTCGGAGATAGCAGATTAGGCGAAAGCGTCCTCGCCATTTGGCAAGCCGTGACTGATCAATCCCAGTACCGCGCACCAAGATTGGCGCATGTTAAAGCAGGTAGTTAGGCCACCAAACACGGTCGCGTGACCTAGATATGACCTGACAGTCGGCGCGCTAGCAAACCAACACGAGAGGTTGCTGCCATGACCACCACCAACCCGCTTCGCCAGATCGAGATGCCCGCCGGCGCCGTACTCGTCGACGACTGGCAAGAGCCGTGCGATCCGTTCACTGTGGCCTGCCGGGGTGTGGTGCCGCCGGGTGATGCTCACCCGTGCGCCGACGTCGGCCCGTCATCCTTCGGGGTGGCGGGCCGATCGTTGCTGCAATCACGGCGTTTAAGACCGTGCTTGCAGCAGCCGATCGGTTGGATAGCCCGTCACCAGCGGGGCACCCACCATTGCCAGCCGCCCCAGCCGCCGCGGTCACCGCCCCAGCCGCGGTCACCCCAGCCGTGGTCACCGCCCCAGCCGCGGTGGTCACCGCCGCCCCAACCGCCGTGGCCACCGCCGCCCCAGCCGTGGCCGTCCATCGGCGCAGTGATGATCCCGACCGGCTGGGCCGAAGCGGGAGCGGCCACCGCTGCCGGTGCGGCGGCAATCGCTGCCGCGGCGGCTCCCGCCGCCAACAGCGTTGTGATGTACTTCGGTCGAATCCGCATGGCTGCGCTCCTTCGATTGCCGGGCTGGCCGTACTTGGCTAGCTTGTCTAACAATGATCAACGCCCAGTGCGCTCGAATCCTTCCCCCGATCGCGCGCAGGAAACTCACATCCGATTGGCCCCCATCAACTCCCGCCGGGGTGGCAACATGTTCAAGCTGCATTCGGATCGGCGAGAAAGGCCGGCGTTGAACCTCGAAACTGTGATCCTGACCTGGCTGTTCTGCGGGGCCGTTGCAGCCGCGATCGCGCACACCAAAAACCGCAGCGTCGGCGAAGGCTTCCTGTGGGGGCGCTGCTGAGCGTGATCGGGGTCATCGTCGTCCTCCGCTGGTCCCCGGAATCGAAAACACCGCTTCCTCCCGATACCCCACCGCCTCCCGGCGCCGCAAAACGCGGTTGGTATCCCGACCCAACAGGCACAGGCAAGCAGAGATATTGGAACGGCAAGAAATGGAGTGACCTGCCACCCCGCGACGTCAGCGCATAGCACGACGAACGCCAAGCCCTCTGGGCCGAAGGCCTCAACCCCGACGACCCCGCAGTCATAGCGGCGATAGACCTTGTCCGATGGGAACTCTCGCTCGGCAGTTAAGTCACCGCACCCGCCCGATGGGCGTCCGTGCACTGTGTCCAGGCCACCGCGTGAGCAACTAAGTGGCAGAACTCTTCTGGTGGCCGGTGGCTGTGAGACTCTGACCGGCGACGCTGCCTAAAGTGAGATCGGTCTACGACATAGCAAAGATCCCGCTGATACCGTTCTGGAGTCTGGCGGGTTCTCCGCGGCGCGACTTCGTCCAGTAGGAGATTTCATTGAGGCAGAGCTCCTCAACGAGGCAGAGCTCCTCAACCAACCGAAGTCCACTAAAATAGCGAAGTCATGGCCATCCGGCGCGCCGTTCTGCTCATTGCCGACATCGGCGGATACACGCACTACATGCATTGGAACCGGATGCACCTGGCCCACGCGCAGCAGACGGTGGCGCAATTACTGGAGTCGGTCATCGACGCCGGTAAAGGCCTGAAGCTGGCGAAGCTGGAGGGCGACGCCGCGTTCTTCTGGGCACCAGACGGCAACGCCAATGTGCTGGTGTGCGAGCGGCTGTGGCGCATGCGCCAGTCGTTCCTGGCGCGGCGGGAGAGGATCAAAACCGACGTTGCCTGCGAGTGCGCGAGCTGCGCACAGCTGGACCACCTGTCGCTGAAGTTCGTCGCCCACGAAGGTGAGGTGGCGGAGCAAAAGGTGAAGCGCCACGTTGAGCTCGCCGGCGTCGACGTCATCCTCGTGCACCGAATGTTGAAGAACGCGGTTCCAGTGCCGGAATACGTGCTGATGACCGATCCCGTAGCAGCATGCCTCGATGAGCCGGTACGCCTGCTTTCCAAGCCGCTGACCCACGACTTCGAAGGCATCGGACAAACGTCGACACACTACATCGACCTCGCCACGTCCGAGGTGCCACCGGCGTCGCCAGAGCGCGGCTTCTTCGGCCGGCTGGGGGTGCAGATGAGGTTCGAGTTGAGCACGCTGCCGTTCCTGCTGGGCATCAAGAAACCCGCTGAGGGCTACCGCAACCTGGGGCGCGGCACCGAGGAAATCTCTGCATAGGCCAAAAGGGCTGTCCCAGAGGGCGATTCCGTCGAACCTTGGCTACCGTGCGTTGGCGAGCGCCCGATCCTCGAAGACGTCCAGTTGCTTCCTGATCCCGAAGATGATTCGCCCGGCGACCCGAAGGCGTGAGCCGGACGCCCATGCGGTTGTAAGGGACCGTTACGGGACCACCGGCCCCGGTGGACGGGCAGCGTCGTGCATCTGCCCAGCTAATCGTGGAGCCGATGCCGGGGAATCGAACCGCGTATTCAAACGCGCAGAGGCTTGGGCCTCCCAGCGGCGTACCGGGCGGCGATCCGCAGGGGGCGGAATGTGACTGTGGTCAACCTTGTGCAGAGCGGTATTGCGCTGCTCCTGCTGTGTCTGAATCTCAGCGATGTGCGCGTCAAGGGTACGCCGTTATTTGGATCGGAGTTTCATCCAGCTCGCAATGCCTCTTGTGTCCTAGTCGCGTGGCGTGGGGCGCAACCGCCGCACGAAATCAGCGACTGCGGTGCCGATCTGGTCGGGGCTGTCTTCTTGAACGAAATGCTTTCCTGGGACGCTGATTTCGGTTTGGTTGGGCCACGTGCGGACCAGGTCGCGTGTACGTCCGGTGAGGATGGTGCCCGGTTCGGCGTTGATGAACAACTTCGGAACGTTGCTACCGGCTAGCCAGGTCGCGTAGTCGTTGACGACTGAGACCACGTCAGCGGGTCGATCCCCGATCGGGATGTTGCGCGGCCAGGACAGCGTGGGGCGCCGGTCTTCGCCGGCGTTGAGGAACGGCCGCCGGTAGTTCGTCATCTCCTCTTCGGTGAGATCGCGCAGGATCTGCGCGGGCAGCATCGCTTCGACGAACAGGTTCTGCTCCAGCATCATCTGCTCACCAGCCGCGGCGAAGATGTCGAAGGCCGACGCTTCGGCGCCGAAGTCGGAGGGCTGCAGCGGGGCGACGAGGGCTTCCATGTAGGCGATGCCCTGCACCCGGTCCCGGTGTTGGTTGGCCCAATCGAAGCCGAGCGCCGACCCCCAGTCGTGGATCACCAGGATCACGTGATCGCCGAGGTCGAGCGCCTCCCACAGAGCGAACAGATAGTCGCGTTGCTCAGCGTAGTGGTAGCGGTCGGGTCCGGACGGGCTGAGCTTGTCGGAATGGCCCATCCCGATCAGATCACAGGCGACCAGCCGGCCCAGGCCCTGCAGGTGGGGCATCACATTGCGCCACAGGTACGACGACGTCGGGTTGCCATGCTGAAACACGATCGCGTCGCCATCCCCTTCGTCGATGTAGGCCATCTTGCTGCCGACGATTTCGCGGTACTGCAAATGTCCAAACGGCGTCGTCCCGAACATGATGTCGTCCGTCTCCTAATCGGTTAGTAGGGATGGGTTACTGGTCGTGTTGACCGGGGTCTGTTCCTGGCGGGGTCTGCCGCGGGGCTGATGCCTAGTGTCTCGCGGCGTCGAGGCCGGCGGCCGAGCGCCGAGTGCCACGCCGATCGACGCGCTAGTCGATGAATGGCTAGCGGTACGCCAACCCTAGGTGTCGCTGTGGTCTTCGACCTTGGCGCTGGCAGCGTGCGTCTTGATCGCCGCAATGCCCTTCTCGGCGCTCGCCTTCGTCTCGTATCCCTGGCTGGCGGATGATCTCGCCGTTCGGGGCCTTGAGATGGAAACGGTAGTCGCTCAGCCGCCGTCGCTGACTCGCCAACCACAACGATAGCCGAGGTAACGACTTTGGGCTCAGGGCACTGAGCGCTTGGCT
>DASQSQ010000194.1:0-6447 GCA_035642315.1 Mycobacterium sp. | reverse complement strand
CGACTACGCCACCACGTTGATCGGGTCACCGACGTGAACGGTGCTGAAGTACCACTCGGCGTTGTCCGGGCTCAGGTTGATGCACCCGTGGCTGACGTTCGCGTACCCCTGCGAGTCCACCGACCAGGGCGCCGAATGCACGTAGACACCGCTCCAGGTCACCCGAACCGCCCACGAGGCGACGATGTCGTATCCCTCCGGCGAGCTCAGCGGGATCCCGATCGTCCGCGAATCCATCCGGACCGTGCGCTCCTTGGATAGCGCGGTGTAGTTGCCCATCGGCGTGGGGCGACTGGGTTTACCCATCGACGCCGGCATCGTGCGCAGCACCTCGCCGTTTTGGCTGACGGTGAACGTGTGCGCCGAGATGCTGGCAACGCCCACCACCTGGTCACCGGTGTCGAAGCCGGTCGACAACGCGTGCACGGAAACACCGATGTGGCTGCGGGCAGGCCAGTAGCCGTCCGGAATCCATTGCACGACGTTGTCATCGACCCAATCGAACCGCCCGGTCATGTGGTTCGGCGCGGTGATCTTGATCGACCGTTCCGCCGCGGCCCGGTCACTGATCGGCCCGGTGAACGTGACGATCACCGGGTGGGCCACACCGACCACCGCGCCGTTCGCCGGTTGGATCGACGTGACGTCGGCGGTCGGGTCCGGGGGCGCGATCGCTGCCATGCTCGGAGCGCCCGATCCCCCCATGGCCAGCACGGCAACCGCCGCCGCGAGCCACACTTTTCGAATCGCTGTACGCACGGTGTCCACCCTTCGAGATGGTGCAAGCCCGAAGCGCTTACATTCTGTATCTCTAATATGTACCCTATCCGCTGCTCAGCAAACGGATCGTGAAACACGCTGGACGCGATCACTTCAGCGAAAAATTCGTGAGCCGACCTGGTCTGCGCGGCAAACGCGCCCCTAACGTGATCTGAAACTTGTCTGGTTACTCGCAAGTTGGCAAGCGCAGATCGCTGTGTTACACCGAATGCCATGACCGATCCGTACACGCGGCCGCTACCGGGTTCGGCGGCACTCGTCCTGATCGACGTCCAACGCGACTTCTACTCCGACGACGCACCATTTCCCATTGAGGGCACCGCGACGGCGATTCCGGCTATGGCCCGGTTGGCCACCGAATTTCGCGACCGCGCACTGCCGATCGTGCACGTCGTCCGGCTCTACCGCCCGGACGGGTCGAATGCCGACATCGTGCGCAAGCTTGCGATCGAACAGGGCGCGCGAATTGCCGTCCCGGGCAGCAAGGGCTCGCAGATCGCAGCCGAGTTGTTGCCCAATCCTGTTGAACTGGACCATGATTTGTTGCTCAGCGGTGAACTCCAACAGGTCGGTCGGCGCGAGCACGTGATGTATAAGCCGCGGTGGGGCGCCTTCTATCAGACCAAGCTCGAGCAGCACCTGCGTGATACCGGCAGCGACACAGTCGTTTTCGTCGGCTGCAACTACCCGAATTGTCCTCGGACGTCTATTTACGAGGCCTCTGAGCGGGACTTTCGGACCGTCCTGGTCTCAGATGCGGTTTCCGGGCTTGATGATCGAGGCATCAATGAGTGCCGGGCGATAGGCGTCGACGTTGCGAACCTGTCGACGACAGTGGCTTGGCTGAGTCAGCAGTAGAACCCGACGCGTCAGTCGGCGGATTTCACTCGGGACGCGGCGGATTCCGGCATCGGGTCGTACCGGGCGAAGGAGCGGGTGAACGACGCCGCCCCGTGTGAGAGCGAGCGTAAGTCGATGGCGTAACGAGTCAACTCAACCTGCGGCACTTCGGCTCTCACTAAGGTGCGGTCGTGGCCCGCGGTGTCGGTGCCCAGAACTCGGCCGCGCCGCCCGGACAGATCGCCCATCACCGCGCCGACCAGATCGTCGGGTATCAGTACCGAGATCTCGTCGATCGGTTCGAGCAGGCTCACTTTGGTCGCCGCCGCGGCCTCCTTCAGCCCTTGCGAACCGGCCATCTGGAACGCAAAGTCCGATGAGTCGACGCTGTGCGCCTTGCCGTCGAGCAGCGTGACGCGGATGTCGACGACGGGGTAACCGGCGTGCACGCCCTTTTCCATCTGAGCGCGCACCCCCTTCTCCACGCTCGGGATGAACTGCCGCGGCACTGCGCCGCCGACCACCTTGTCGACGAACTCGAAACCCGATCCTTCCGGCAACGGTTCGACTTCGATGTCGCAGACCGCGTACTGGCCGTGCCCACCGGACTGCTTGACATGTCGGCCGTGGCCTTTTGCCTTGCCGCTGAACGTCTCCCGCAAGGGCACCCGCAACTCGACGGTGTCCACGGCGACGCCATACCGATTCGCCAGCGCGTCGAGCACTACACCGGCGTGCGCCTCACCCATGCACCACAACACCACCTGGTGCGTCTCGGGATTCTGCTCGATGCGCAGCGTCGGATCCTCGGCGGCCAACCGGCCCAACCCGACCGACAGTTTGTCCTCGTCGGTCTTGGCGTGTGCCTGGATCGCCACCGGCAGCAGCGATTCCGGCATGGTCCACGGTTTGAGCACCAGCGGTTCGGCCTTGTCGGACAGGGTGTCTCCGGTTTCCGCGCGACTCAGTCGGCCGATCGCGCACAGGTCACCGGGCAGCACCACCGACGCGGGCCGCTGCTGCTTGCCCAACGGAAATGACAGCGCGCCGATGCGTTCGTCCTCGTCGTGGTCGACGTGACTGGAAAGGGTGGAGTCGGTACCGTTTGACGAGCCAAAGAAGGACGAGAAATGGCCCGACACATGAACCGTCGCGTCGGGCCTGATGGTGCCGGAGAACACCCGCACCAGGCTCAGCCTGCCGACGTAGGGGTCTGACGTCGTCTTCACCACCTCGGCCAGCAGCGGCGAGTCGGAGCCGCAGGTCACTTTGGTGAACACCGCGCCCTGTGATGTGAACACCTCGGGCAGTGGGTGTTCGGCCGGGGACGGGAATCCGCGGGTGGCGACCTCGAGTAGTTCCAGGGTGCCGATCCCGGTGCTGCTGCAGACCGGAATCACCGGGAAGAACGACCCACGGGCGACCGCTTTCTCCAGATCGTCGATCAGCACCGACTCGTCGATCTTTTCGCCGCCGAGATAACGCTCCATCAGCGATTCGTCTTCGGACTCTTCGATAATTCCCTCGATCAGCGTGCCGCGCGCTTCTTCGATCTGGTCGGCGTACGACGAATCCGGCGAGTGTGCGCTGCGCTTGCCGTCCTGGTACTCATAATGCGTCTGCGACAGCAGGCCGATCAGGCCATTACCGGCGGGCAGATAGAGCGGTAAAACCTTGTCGCCGAACGCATTCTGGGCTGTCACCAGAGCATTGTCATAGTTGGCCCTGGCGTGGTCGAGTTTGGTGATCACCACCGCACGTGGCATTCCGACCTGGCTGCACTCCTGCCAGAGCGACTTGGTCGGTTCGTCGACGTCTTCGTTCGCCGCGATCACGAAGAGGGCGCAGTCCGCGGCGCGCAGGCCGGCCCGCAGTTCGCCGACGAAATCGGCGTAACCGGGAGTGTCGACGAGGTTGACCTTGACGCCATCGTGCAACAGCGACGCGAGGGCAAGACCGACCGACCGCTGCTGACGGATCTCGGCCTCGTCGTGGTCGCAGACCGTGGTGCCGTCGGCGATGCAGCCGGGTCTGGACAACACGCCGGAGGCGACCAGAAGGGCCTCGACCAAAGTGGTCTTTCCGCCGCCGGACGGGCCTACCAGCACCACGTTCCGTACGGCGGTCGGATCATCTACGGCAGGGGCGGCTCCTGCGCTCTGGGAACTGTTGGACTTGTCGGCCATGACGTGTCTCTCCTCGTGCGCGCGCGGATCGTGATGTATGTCACTTTTCCCCTAGCGCCCGCGCAGCACAAGGGTGAACGGGCGGTGAACCCATCTCTGCGCAGCGGCATCGCTCAAGCGTGCCAGCTGCTCCAGCGCCGGACCGCAATTGCGATCACCGGGCCATTCAACGGAACCGATTGGTACTGGTCATATTTCGCGCGCAGAAGGTCATGCCCTGCGTGCAGGGCATTGCCGTCGTGATGTATCGCCGCGAGACCGTCGATCCGGACCCACCACAATTGCGTCCAGTCGTCGGCGTAGTGGTCGACCAGCAAGCTCACCAATGGGTGTCGTTCGATGTTGGCCAGCCGGCGCAGCCGTTGGGTGGTCTTGGGCTTCCCGTCAACGGCGGTGTAAACGACCTCGTCGCGAAGCGCGAACACCACCGGCACCAGGTGCGGTGTGCCGTCGGCGGCGACGGTGCCCAGCCGGGCCACCGGCGCGCGAGCAAAGCTGGCCTTGGGGTCGAAGTCGACCACGACGCCAGCCTAGACAGTCAGGTGATCGTCAGGCCGCCGTCGACGACGATCGTCTGCCCGGTGACATAGCCACCGGCCGCCGATGTCAGCCACACCGCGGTCGCGGCGAGTTCGCGCGCGTCGCCCAACCGGCCCAGTACCAGGCGATGCGCCTGGCTCTCCAGGTATCCGGGCTTGTACTCGTCGGTCATTTCGGTCCGAAAGAATCCGGGCGCCAGCGCGTTGACGCGAATTCCCTTTCGGGAGCCCCACTGCTGCGCGAGGTCGCGGGTGAGCCCGATGACCGCGGCCTTGCTAGCGCTGTAGGCGGCCTGCGGCAGGTCGGCTGTGGTGATCCCCAGGATGCTGGCGATGTTGACGATCGAACTGCCCGGTTGCATGACCCGTCCGCAGGCCTGAGCGACCCAGTAAGCGCCATTGAGGTTGACGTCGATCACCGAACGGAACTGCTCGGGTGTCTCCCGGGTTGCCGGCTGAGCGGACCCCACCCCGGCGTTGTTGATCAGGATGTCGACGCGGCCGAAGGCCTGCATTGCCAAGTCGACCAGCGCCTGGCACTGCTCGGGCACGCTGACGTCGGTGGCCACCGCCAGCGACTTGCGGCCGGCGCCTTCGACCAGCGCAGCAGTTTCGGCCAACCGGTCCACGCGGCGCGCGCCCAACACGACGTCGGCGCCGGCCTCAGCGAAGGCCTGGGCGAACGCCACGCCGAGCCCCGAGGACGCGCCGGTCACGATCACGACTTTGTCGTCAAGCCGGAATGAATCAAGCACGCCCATCGAATAGACACCTTTGCCGTCGAGTTGCCAGGCCGGTCGAAGACCCAGACGGTATGAAGCTACCGTTTACCAGCATGTCGGCCGAGACAGAGATCGCCAACCTGCTGTATCGCTACGCCGAATGCATGGACAACGGCGACTTCGCCGGTGCCGCCACGCTCTTCGAACACGCCCGCCTGCGGGTCGCTCCGGGCCCTGACGGCACGATCGGCGCTGCCACCATCTTGGCGATCTGGGAGTCCACGGTGCTGCGGTACCCGGATGGCACGCCGCGCACCAAACACGTCGTCACCAATCCGATTATCGAGGTCGACGAGACCGCGGGCACGGCCAGTTGCCGCAGCTACTACACGGTGATCCAGCAGACCGACGACTTCCCGCTGCAGGTCATCGTCGCCGGCCGCTACCACGACCAATTCCTGCTCGTCGACGGCCGGTGGCGGTATGCCTTCCGTGACTACTCCCTGATGGACATGATCGGCGACGTCAGTCATCACCTGAACCGGCCAATCGCGGAGATCGGCGGAACTGCCTGATCAGCGCCGCTTTTGCGCGACCAAGATGCCCGGCGTGCAAACCACGGTTACGCTTTAGTGAACGAAATCGTGCGTAGGAAATCCCCGACCCTGCGACAATCCGAGCTTGAACCGGAAGCTATTCGGGCCGAAACCCAAACATGGAGGTAACTCAGATGAGCGAATCGCACCACCCTAGACCGCAATGGTCGCGGATGGAACTGTGGTTGCTCAGTCTGATAGCAGTCATAGGGCTGGTCCTGGGTACCGTGCCCGCGCAGGCGTCGCCATTGCGGCCGCCGGCACCCCTGGACTCCCTGGCCGCCGTTGGGCAGGTGGGCCCGACGATCGTCGACATCGACGCCAAGCTCGGATACCAGAGCGCCGTCGGCGCCGGAACGGGCATCGTGATCGGTCCGAGCACGGTGCTTACCAACAATCACGTGGTCGCCGGCGCCACCGACCTGACCGTGCGGTCGATCGGCAACGGTCAGACCTTCCCGGCCACGGTGATCGGCTACGACCGCAGCCACGACATCGCCGTGCTGGCAGTCGGGGGCGGCGGACTGCAGCCGGCCAATATCGGTAACTCCGACACGGTGAGCGTCGGCGAACCGATCGTCTCGCTGGGCAACGCCGGCGGCGCCGGCGGAGCACCCAGCGCGGTGGACGGACGCATTGCCGCGTTGAATCAGACGGTGTCGGCGAACGACGCCCTGACCGGCAGCACCGAGACGCTGAACGGTCTGATCCAGGTCGACGCGAATATACGTCCCGGTGACTCCGGTGGGCCCACCGTCAACTCCGCCAACCAGGTGATCGGCCT
>DASQSQ010000193.1:0-5218 GCA_035642315.1 Mycobacterium sp. | reverse complement strand
CAGCCCGTCGGGTCGGAAGATGAATGCGACCGTCAGTCCAATCACGGTGATGATTAGCAACCTGCTTGCCGAGTTCATCGCCATCTTCGTTTTCAGCGGGTGCGCTTCGGCGGTGATCGCCGCTACCGAGCGCTGCACACCGACGGCGTTGAGCAAACCCAGGAGGAGCCCCACGCCGAAGAACACGCCTACCATCGGATGGCCGAGCGCACCAGCGGCGGCGACCGCGACGAGAGTCAGAACAAGCGAGATGACGAGGAGACGTATTGGCCGGAACGCAACCGAGGGAAACACCAACGGCGCGTCCTGCGCTGGTGTTGTCACTGCTGCACCTCAGTCCTCGCTAGGGGGGAGTTGCCTGGTTGACCGTTGCGTGGCCCGTTAAGCGTATCGGAGGGCAATCACCGCACTCGCATCACCCAAGGGACAACTCCCCTTTGTCGGTCGTACGTCCGTCCAATCGGACGTGAATCCGATGGCCGGTGGCCGGCAACCCGCGAGGTTAATTCGGGTTCTACCAGCACCGTACCATATCGGAAGCGACCCTACTACTCCTCGTCGTAGATGTCGTCATCGCGGCGGCGCAGCAGCGGAATCAACGTCGCAATTACCGCGATCGCGAGCGCGCCCACCATGACCGCCGCGGTATCGCGCGGGTTGAAGAAAATGGTGCTTGCCATGCCGAAAGCGACGATGCCCACCCACAAATAAATGATCAGCACCACCCGGCGATGCGAGTGGCCGATCTGCAGCAGACGATGATGCAGGTGCATTTTGTCGGGGGTGGAGAAGTGCACGCCTGCCCGGGTCCGCCGAATTACCGCCAGCAACATGTCCAGCATCGGCATGAACATGACCGCCACGACCAACAGGAACGGCGACAGCAGAGCAAACACGTCGCGGGCGCCGTAAGCGTTCTGCGAAATCGGTCCCGCGGCGGTCGTCGACGCGGCGGCCAACATCAGGCCGATCAGCATCGACCCGGAGTCCCCCATGAAGATCTTGGCCGGGTGGAAGTTGTGCGGCAAAAATCCCAGGCAGGCTCCGGCCAGCACCACCGAAATGACCGCCGGCGGATAAAACAGCACGTCACCCCCGTGGTCGCGAAGCAGGCCGATCGAGAAGATGCAAATGGCCGAGGCGGTAATGAGACCCAGGCCGGCGGCCAGCCCGTCGAGACCGTCGACGAAGTTCATCGCGTTGACGATCGACACGGTCAGCGCCAGCGTCAGCAGGATCGAGGAGGCTTGGTCCAACACGATGGTCCCGACGCCGCCCAGCGGGATGTAGATGACGCTCCAGGCGACGCCCATAGTGACCAGCACACTGGCCGCGGTGATCTGACCGGCGAACTTCGTCAGCGCGTCCAGACCCCACCGATCATCGATCAGGCCGATACCCATGATCACCGCGCCTGCCACCAGCACCGCCGGCATACCCGAGGAGTAGACGAAACCCCGTGTGAGCGCGGGAAGCTGAGATGCGAGAAAGACCGCCGCGACGACGCCGACATACATCGCCAGACCGCCCATGCGCGGCGTCGGCGTTAAGTGCACATCGCGTTCGCGTGGATAGGCCACCGCGCCGAGTCGGGTAGCCAGCAGGCGCACGGGTCCCGTTGCGAAGTAGGTGATGATCGCGGCGGTGAGCCCGACGAGCGCCAGCTCACGCAACGGGACGCCCGCGCCACGGTCGGACAGCGCGAGCAGACCGCCGGCGAGGTTGTACTGCACCACGACTGTATTCAATTCCGCGGCGGATCAGCCGGTCAAACTCGCAGCGTCCAGGCCGAGCACTGCGGCGATACCTTCGGCACTCACCGGTCCGGGTCGGAGAATGCGCGGCTCCGGGCCGGTGAGGTCCAGGATCGTCGAGGCGGCCTGCTGCGCGGAAGGACCGGCGTCGAGGTAGATGTCGACGAGGTCGCCGAGCTGCCTGCGCGCGTCATCGGCGTCGACCGCCGGCGAGGAGCCGGAGACGTTGGCGCTGGATACCGCCATCGGCCCGACCTCACGTAGCAATTCGATGGCCACCGGGTGCAGCGGCATCCGAATCATCACCGTGCAGCGGGCGTCACCGAGATCCCACTGCAGGCTCGGCGCTTGTCGGACCACCAAGCTCAGCGCCCCCGGCCAGAATGCGCGGATCAGGTCACGCATGGGCTGCGTCACCATCAGGGCAAGACCTTCGATGGTGTGCCACGAGCCGACCAGCACCGGCACGGGCATGTCGCGTCCACGGCCCTTGGCCGAGAGCAGGGCGGTCACTGCCGAGCTGTCGAATGCGTCGGCGCCGATGCCGTAAACCGTGTCGGTCGGAAGTACCACCAGCCGACCGTTTTTCACCGCTCCGGCTGCCGATTCGATTCCGCGGGAACGCTGTTCGGGATCGGCGCAAACAAACACGTCACTCACGAGCGCCGCTCCTCCTCATCGCTTCGCTCTGCATCGTCGCGGCGCGACTCACAAGTCGACCCTTCTGCGGGCCGTGACGAACCTCGGCCGTCCGGTCAGATCTTTTCGGGCAACGACGTCGTCGAAAAGTCCGGTCCTGCCGATGAGTTCGGAGGTCAGCGACGACGTGGTGTCGTCGTGCTCGACGGCGAAGAAGCCGCCCGAACGCAACCAGCGACTGGCGAGCCGGACGACAGCGCTGATCACGGTCATGCCGTCCGCGCCACCGAACACCGCATGCTGCGGATCATAGTGCGAGACTTCAGGTCCGACGGGGCTGCCATCGGGCACGTAGGGTGGGTTGGCGACCACGAGATCGACCTGCCTGTCGAGATCGGTAAGCAGGCCGGGGTCGGTGACGTCAGCGTGCAATAGCTCGATGTTAGTTCCCGCCGCGTTTCGGCGGGCATACTCAAGTGCCGCATCGGAGTCGTCGATGCCGAGTACGCGTGCTTGCGGCCAGTGTTGAGCCAGGGCGATCGCCAACGCACCCGAACCGGTGCAGAGGTCGACGATCACGGGAGCATCCGGAAGACGCTGCGCGGTGGCCCATTCCAACATCGCTTCGGTTTCCGGACGCGGAATGAAAACGCCAGGTCCGACGAGCAGCGTCAGCGGGCCGAACGCGGCGGTGCCGGTGATGTGCTGCATCGGCACTCGGCGGGATCGCGCCGCGATCGCGGCGTGGTAGCGATCGAAGAAGGCATCGTCGGGCGAATCGATCAGTGGCAGACGTCCACGCTCGGTGCCAGTGAGATGCGCGGCCAACTCCTCGGCCTCGTAACGCGCGGAGTCGATTCCGGCGTCAGCGAGCAGCGTCGTGGCAGAGTCGATCGCGCACCGCAGTCGAGTCGTCATGCCTGTTGCAGCCGTGATTGCCTGTCGGCGACGCTCAGCGCGTCGAATAGTGCGTCCAGGTCACCGTCGAGAACCTGATCGAGATTGTGTGCCTTGTAACCGATGCGGTGGTCGGTGATCCGGTTCTCCGGGAAGTTGTAGGTGCGGATGCGTTCGCTGCGGTCCACGGTGCGGATCTGGCTGGCGCGATCGGCCGACGCATCGGCGAGCGCCTGCTCCTCGGCCAATGCCTGCAAGCGTGCGGCAAGCACCTGCAAGGCTCGGGCCTTGTTCTGCAGTTGCGAGCGTTCGTTCTGGCAGGTGACGACAATGCCGGTGGGCAGGTGGGTGATTCGCACCGCCGAGTCGGTGGTGTTGACGCCCTGACCGCCCTTGCCCGACGACCGGTAGACGTCGATGCGCAGGTCGGACTCGTCGATCTGAACCTCGCCGACTTCTTCAGGTTCCGGGTAGACCAGCACACCGGCGGCCGAGGTATGCACGCGGCCTTGGGATTCGGTGACCGGCACGCGCTGCACCCGGTGCACTCCGCCTTCGAACTTCATCCGTGACCAGACGCCGTCGGCCGAGTCGCCCTTGCTGGCGATCGTGAGCGTCGCGTCCTTGTATCCACCCAAGTCCGAGTGGGTTTCGTCCAGCACCGTCACGGTCCAGCCGTGTCGCTCGGCATACCGGATGTACATCCTGGCCAGGTCCGCGGCAAACAGGGCCGATTCTTCGCCCCCCTCACCGGATTTGACCTCGAGCACGATGTCGTCGGCATCGTGGGGGTCGCGGGGAGCCAGCATGTCGGTCAGCTGAGTGTCGAGCTCTTCGGCGCGTGACTCCAGCTCGGCGACTTCGTCGACGAACGATGCGTCGTCGGCGGCCAGCTCACGCGCGGCCTCGAGATCACCGCGCACCGTCTCCAGCTTGCGGTGGGTGGCGACGATCGGCGCCAGTTGCGCGAACCGGCGGCCGACTTTGCGCGCGTTGGCAGCATTGCTGTGCAGTTCGGGATCGGCCAGTTGACGCTCGAGCTCGGCGTGTTCGGCCAGCAGCGCGTCAATCGCCTGCACGCCCTGCGTCATGCTTCTCCCCTCCTAAACCGCGACTCTCCTAAACGCGAAACGACGCCCGGCCTGGTGCGGTTTTCGCAGCAGATCGGGCGTCGGTCCAAGCTATTTGTCGGCCGAAGCCTCTTTCTCGGCGCCGGCCTTGCGCTTGCCGTAGCGCTTCTCGAAACGAGCTACCCGGCCGCCGCTGTCGAGAATCTTCTGCTTGCCGGTGTAGAACGGGTGGCACTGCGAGCAGACCTCGACCACGATGTGGCCGCTTTCCTTGGTGCTGCGGGTGGTGAAGGTGTTGCCGCACCCGCAGAGCACGGTGGTCTCGCCGTAGGCGGGATGAATGTCAGCTTTCATGATGTCCTCTTCGCTCGTCGGTCGCCGGGTCGCCCTGAAGAGCTGGTAGTCGGACGTGAACCGGAACCTCAACTTCGGCTGTCGATTATGCCAGGTCAGCCGCTATTGCCCTAAACGCCTGCATGAACGTGCGCATTCCCGTCACCGCCGGCGGTCCGGTCGACGACGACGTAGGTCTTCTCACGCCCGATCCGGGTCCACAGCAAGCCGCCCTCGGGAGTTGAGCCCCGGGAGGTCAGTTCGCGCTTGAGAATTTTGTTGGTGGCGGTGGACGGCAGGCCTTCGGTGATCCACACGTGGCGCGGCCACGCCTTGGGCGACAGGTCCGACTGGCTTGCCAGAAACTCGCCGAACTCCCCCGGCGTCAGCTCCGCGCCGTCTACCAGCACCAATGCCGCCATGACCTGGTCACCCACCTGCTCATCGGGTACCGCGTACACCGCGACCTGGCTGACGGCCGGCAACCGTTGCAGGATCCGCTCGACGGGCGCCGTCGTCATGTTC
>DASQSQ010000192.1:0-2091 GCA_035642315.1 Mycobacterium sp. | reverse complement strand
GAGCACGTCGGCCTCGCCAAGCTCGACCCACAGGTCGTTGCCCTCGCGGGTGCGCTCCCCCACGCCGGCGAATACCGATGTACCGCCGAAGTTTCGGGCGATGCGGTTGATCATCTCCTGGATCAGAACGGTCTTGCCCACACCCGCACCGCCGAACAGCGCGATCTTGCCGCCACGCACATAGGGCGTCAGCAGGTCGACCACCTTCAGCCCGGTCTCAAGCATCTCGGTGCGCGGTTCCAGCTCGTCGAACGCCGGTGGCTTGCGGTGAATGGGCCAGTGGTCGAAGTCTTCTCCGTAGCCGGGCTCGTCCAGGCAGTGGCCCAGCGCGTTGAACACGTGGCCCTTGACGCCGTCGCCGACCGGCACCGAGATCGAGTCTCCGGTGTCGATCACCTCGACGCCGCGTACCAGCCCGTCGGTCGGCTGCAGCGAGATGGTGCGGACTAAGTTGTCGCCGAGGTGCTGAGCTACCTCCAGCGTCAACGTCTTCGCCAGCTCCTTGAACGTGACGTCGGCGTGCAGAGCGTTGAACAGCTCAGGCACGGAGCCACGCGGAAACTCGACGTCGACAACCGGTCCGGTAATCCGCACCACGCGGCCGTTGCTGTCGGCGCCTTTGGAGTTCTTCGACTTCTGAGCCGATTGGGTGGTAGCAGCCATATCCTCTTCGCTTCCTGATGGGGCCTATTTCGCGGCGTCGGCGAGCGCGTTTGCGCCACCGACGATTTCGTTGATTTCCTGGGTGATCTGGGCCTGCCGCTCGCGGTTGGCCTCCAGCGTGAGCGCCTTGATGAGGTCGTCGGCGTTGTCGCTCGCCGACTTCATCGCGCGTTGCCGCGAGGCCAGCTCCGATGCGGCGGACTCGAGCAGCGCCGCATACACGCGAGTGGTCAAGTAGCGCGGCAGAAGCGCGTCGAACAATGTCGTCGCATCCGGCTCGAAGGTGTACAACGTTTGCGGTCCGCGGTCTTCCTCGACGTACTCCACGACCATCGGGGCGATGCGGCGCGCCTCGGCCGACTGCGACATCATCGTCTTGAACTCGGTGTAGACGATGTGCAGCTCGTCGACGCCGGCAGTGCCATCCTCGCCCTCACCGTCAGCACCGGCCATGAAGGTGCCGACCAGAGTCTCAGCGACCTTCGCGGCATCCTCGTAGCTGGGTCGCTCCGAGAAGCCTGTCCACGACTCGCTGATGTCCCAGTTTCGGAATGTGTAGTAGCCCTGTGCTTTACGGCCGACGGTGTAGAGCACCGGGGTTTTGCCGTCTGCTCGCAGCCGCGAGAAAAGCTCTTCACCGCGGCGCAAGACGCCGGAGTTGTACGCGCCACACAGGCCACGATCGGACGAAACCACCAGCACGCCAACCCGTTTCGGCTGGGCGCGCTCAACCAGCAGCGGATGATCGAGCGCCGCTTTATCGGCCAGGGTGGTGAGCATGTTGGTGATCTCGACGGCGTAGGGCCGGGCCTCATTCAGCCGGGCCTGCGCCTTACCGATACGCGACGTCGCGATCATTTCCTGTGCCTTGGTGATCTTTTTGATCGACCCGGCGGAACGGATCCGACCCCGCAGTTCGCGAAGTGTGGCAGCCATCCTCGATTACTTCTTCTGCTCCGGCGGTGCGGGCTTGTGAACCTGCACCGATTCTTTCGCCACCTTGTCCTCGTCGAGGGCTTCCACATGCTCGTCGGGCACCACCGAGCCGCCACCGGTCGCGGCGAAGCCCTTCTTGAAGTCGTTGATCGCGTCGGTCAACTTCTTTTCCGTGTCTTCGCCGAGCTTCTGGGATTCCCGGATCTCGGACAGGATGCCCTCTTCGGAAGCCCGAATGTGATCGAGGAACTCGGTTTCGAACCGCCGCACGTCTTCGATCGGAACCGAGTCCAGGTGACCACCGGTACCGAGGAAGATCGAAACCACCTGCTCCTCAACCGGCGCCGGCTGGTTTTGCGGCTGCTTGAGCAGCTCCACCAGCCGGGCGCCACGCTCCAACTGTGCCTTCGACGTGGCATCCAGGTCCGAGGCGAAGGCCGCGAACGCCTCCAGCTCGCGGTACTGCGACAGATCCAAGCGGAGACTTCCCGC
>DASQSQ010000191.1:0-2068 GCA_035642315.1 Mycobacterium sp. | reverse complement strand
CATCACATCGGCTGGCTGGGAACCGGCCGGATGGGTGCGGCGATGGCCAGCCGCTTGATCGACCACAGTGCCGCAGTGAGGGTCTGGAACCGCACCGCAGCCAAAACCGCGCCGTTGGTCGAACGCGGCGCCACCCACGCTGAAAAGATCAGCGATCTTGGGCACTGCGACATCGTGTTCACGTCGGTCAGCTCGTCGCCCGACCTGCTCGCAGTGACGTTGGGCCCGGACGGCCTGCTGAACGCGCAGCCGTCGCCGAGCATCGTGGTGGACACCTCAACCGTCTCCGCCGAGTCCGCCGCCGACGTCCGCGCCGAGGCCTCCCGCCGCGGCATCGGTTTCCTGTCCGCACCGATCAGCGGCAACGCCACCGTGGTCGACGAAGGGCACGCTTCCATCATCGCCTCAGGTCCCGCGGACATCTTCGACACTGTCCGTCCATACCTCCAGGCGATGGCACCGAGTGTGACCTATGCCGGCGCGGGTGAAGAATCGCGGCTTGTCAAGCTGGCCCACAACCTGATGATCGGCATCATCACCGAGGCGTTGGCCGAAGTGACGGTGCTCGCTGAGAAGGGCGGCGTGGCTCCGTCGGCCTTCCTGGATTTCATCGACGGCTCGGTGCTGGGTTCGGTGTTTATCGGCTACAAGGGCCAAGCGATTCGCAACCACGACTACGAGCCCACCTTCACCACCGAACTCATGCGCAAGGACTTCGATCTGGGGCTTGGCGCCGCGCGGTCGCTGGAGGTGCCCATGCCGGTGGCCGCGACCACCTACCAAGCTATCCAGACCGCCGTCGGCCACGGGTACGGCAAGCAAGACTTCGCCACCCTCTACGAGGTGGCCGCGCAAGCAGCCGCCCTTCCGCGAAGCAACCCTCAGGCATGACCGATCAAACGAAAGGAATGAGTCGCCAATGTCGTGCACACCCGCGGCTGCGCTTACCGTCAACCACGTCGGAGTGACAGTCCCAGACATCCATGCCGCCATCGATTGGTACGGCGAGGTCTTAGGCTTCCACTGCATCATGGGTCCGTGTGTGCTCGAGGCCGACGAATATACAGCGGCGGTACTCGGCAGCCGCTTTCGCCGAGGCTGGCAGGCGCACTTACTGAGCGGGAATTCGGTTGGTATCGAACTATTCCAGTTCATCGATCCGCCAACCCACGGACCGCGGCCGGCGGATGAGGGGCCGGTGTGGCTCGCCCGCGGCCCGTGGCACCTTTGCATCACTCACCCGAACGTTCAGGCCATGGCTGACCACATCGTTGATCATGGGGGCACGCTGCTCGCATCGCCCCACCAGTTAGTGCCCGGACGGCCGTGGACGGTCACCTACACCACCGATCCGTGGGATAACCTGCTCGAGCTGATGAGTCATAGCTACGCCGAGGTATTCAGCAATTGGCCCCAGCCAGGGCAGTTGGTCACGCGAGCACTCATACCGCGACCGGAGCGCGGCCCCGGTCAGCGAGACGCCAGCTCGCGAAAGTAGTCCTTAAGCGATCGGGGTTCCCGGCCGAGGATCGAGCGCAACACCAGTGGATTCCCGCCGGGTAAGCCATGCCGGTCGTAATGGGCCATCATTCGCGTCATGCCGTCGCGGAACGGCCCTTCGGGCAGCTGTGCGGCGAATTGGTCCAACGGTATCTGCACCGCGGTGATTGGCCGTCCAAGAACCTCACTGATGGCCTCGGCGGTCTCGTAACTGTCCTCCATTCCGGGCGCACTGAGTTCGAATGTGCCGTAGCTGAGTTCGTCGCCCGTCATCGCCAACGCGGCGACTTCCGCGACGTCGCGGTAGTCCACCGAACACATCTTCGCCGACAGCGAGTAAGGCTGGGCCAGCCGGTCATGCTCGACGATGTCGTTCCACGACCGCTCGAAATTCTGCATGAACCGCGCCGGCTGAAGGACCGTGAAGTCCAGCTCCGAGCTGTAGAGCGCCTCTTCCACAGGCAGTTTCGCGGCGCCGTGGTTCGTCATCGCCGAGATCGATGGGTGAATGACACCGGAGAACACGAACTTTCGCACCCCGGCGGCCCGGGCGGCATCGACCATGGCC
>DASQSQ010000190.1:0-3190 GCA_035642315.1 Mycobacterium sp. | reverse complement strand
GGTGTCGCTGATGCAGAACAGGATTGGGAACTGGATCTTCTTGGCCGCGCGACCGGGCCGGTAGGCCGTAATGGTCGGAACGACCCGCGCCGCTGCCTCGTTGACGAAGGTCTTCCCCGGCGGCATCAGCGCCTCATACCCCGGCAGGGCATCCGGGGCATTCATCAGGGCCAACCGGCCTGGAGGGGCGGCGACGGGGATCATTACCGGCGGCCGGCGAAGCAGGATCGAAACGTAATCCCGTGTGACTGCGGGCAATAGTTTCAATGACGAAATCGGGCCCAGTGCTCGGGCGGAGGCCAAACCGTCGGTGAATGGGCACTGGGCCACTGCCGCTTTGAGTTCAGGATGGCGTGACGCGACGGTGATCGAGTGGCCACCACCAAAAGAGCTACCCCACACCGCGATGTGTGTGCCGTCGACGTCGCGACGAGCCTTCACGTAGGCGATGGCGGCGTCCCAGTCGGCGAGCTGCCGGCGGATCGACAGCAGCTGGCGGGGTTGGCCGCCGCTATCGCCGAAGTGCCGATAGGTGAACGCCAACGCGGCGATGCCGGCCTGTGCGAAGCGCTCGGCGAAGGCATCCAAGCGCATCTCCCGGGTGCCACCAAGGCCGTGTCCGAGGATGACCACGGGCGGCGACGTGACCCCGGTGGGCAGGTAAAGCGATGCGGCGCAGGTATCCTCGCCGGAAGCGAAGGAGACATCGTGGCGGGTGACCGGCTGCGCGGTGCTCATTTCTTCACCGCGCCGTTGGTCGAGCCGACTGCGGGCACCCGGCCCGATTCGAGCGCTTGCGCGTAGGTGTCAGGGTTGTAGAGAGGTAGCTCGCCGGTCGACTCGATATCCGCGAGGTACTGGCGCATCAGTTCCTGACCCGCCTTGGACTGATCGGTGCCCAGGAACTCAGTGCGCTCGACGTGTAAGCCTTCCGACAGCGAGATGGAGCCGCCGAAGTACACCGACCTCTTGATGGCCTCCACTGCCCCTTTGGTCCGCTTGCCGAAGTATTCCGCAAGTTCGGCCGCCCGTGTGACGACGGCGTCGGGGGCCACCACCTCGTCAACGGCCCCATTTGCCAGGGCCTGCGCAGGTGTGAACGGCTTGCCCTCGAGGATCGCGACCAGCGACTTGTGGGTGCCGATCAGTCGGGTCAGCCGCTGGCTGCCGCCGCCGCCGGGCATGATTCCGAGGAGGACTTCGGGCTGGCCGATGAAGTAGTCGCCGTCGGCCATCACGCGCAGATCGCACGCCCAGGCGAATTCCGCGCCCAGGCCCAGAGCCGAACCGTTGAGGGCGGCAACGAAGATGACGCCGCTGGAGTTCATCTTCAAAAACGTCGCGTGCAGGCGGTCGAGCTGGGCGACTTCCCGCAGCGGGGTCCTGCGCACCACCGGCTCGGGGACACGGGCTCGGTCTATGCCTCTGGCCAGGCGCAGAGCGGCCGAGGCGCTGCGTCGGCTCAATTCCGGGACCGCCGCACCACCTTCCTGCAGCCACCGCACGTCGGCATGGCTGACGAACCGGTCGGGACGTGCCCCGGTGACCACGACGGCATGCACGCTTGGGTCGCGGTCGACGCGGTCCACGAACTCCTCGAGCTGCTTGGCGATCTCGACGCCGAACAAGCTGTGCGGGCCGCCATCGACCCGCACGAGCAGCACGGAACCGCGGTCCTCGATCTCGAAATGGTCGCTCATAATGTGTCCTCTCAACGGTGTGTAACGAAGTTATGCGATAATATAACGAAGTTACGGTCAGTTGGCAACACTACCCGCGGACAGGCCTGTGACCTCGATGGACGGGGCAGATAGGGAGTTAGGTGGAACAGTGCAAGAGATGTCAGAGCGCGCGCCGGAGCGGCTCATTCACGCCACCCGCCGTCTGCTGGCCGAGCAGGGCCCATCGGCCATCAAGGCGCGAACGGTGGCGTCCGCAGCCGGACTGTCGACGATGACGGTCTATCACCACTTCGGCGGAATCCCCGAGCTGATCCGGGCCGTGATCGACCATGGGTTCAAAGAGCTCGCCAGGGCTTTTTCTCAGGTGGCGGTCACGGATGACCCGATAGCGGATCTTGCGGTGCTGGCATTGACATGTCGGCGGGTGGCCCGCGAAAGCCCTCACCTGTATGACCTGATGTTCGGACTCTCGACACGCGCTACGTACCGACCGCTGAACGATTCCGACGTTCGCTTGAGTGGCGGGTCGCCGGCCTTCCGAGACGTCTACATTCACGTCGCAGAAGCATGCGCACGGCTCGTGAGCTCGGGCAGGATCCACCATCAGGAAACAGACATCATAGCTGCCCAGTTGTGGAGCTTCGTGCACGGCTTCATCACCCTCGAACTGTCAGAGACCTTCGTCGAGTACGACGAACCGGCCAGGCAGGTGCTGCTACCGATGGGCGTCAATCTCTCTGTTGGACTGGGAGATACGCGGGAACGCGCCCAGGCCTCACACGAAACGGCTGCACGCCGTTATGCATCGATCACTCACGAGGCGGCGCGGTGAAGTGACCGCTCACGCACGCTTTGCACTCACCGGGCGGGATCCAACAACGGCGGCAGTGTGCGAGGCGTTGGCCAACTCAGCAGTGTCACCCAATCCGACAACCAGGTTCACCATCATCGGTTGCAGGACCTGACGGACGGGATCCGGGAACTGGGAGAAGTGATCAGCCAATTCCAGCGTGACGAATCCGTGGACAGCGCTCCAGAGTTGGGGGGCAATGGCTTCGGGGTCCTCGTCGCTGCGGACGCGGCCGCTGCGCACAAGCTGGATGCAAGCCTGGACCAGATGCGCATACGCCGCCTGGAATCCCTCGGATCGTCCGCTAGCGCCGGAGCGCGTGGCTTGCAGCGGTCGATACGTTCCGCGGGTCGAGAGCCCAAACATCACGTCGTAGAGGTGCGGATTGTCCTGGGCGAACCTACGAGTGGCCAGCGCCATCGCGAAGAGCGTGGTGACCGGATCGTCGCTCTGAGGCACGGCGGCGAAAGCCCGACCCAGATCCCGGAATCCCTGGTCGATGACGGCTTGGAGCAGCTCGGGCACTCCGCCGAGGTGGTAATACACCGCCATCGTCGATACCTGTGCGGCCTCGGCAACCGACCGTGCCTTGATCTCAGTCGGCCCCTTCTCGGCAAGCAACTTCGTGGCCACCTCGACCAGACGCTCGACGGTCTGT